>DASYTT010000051.1:0-35945 GCA_036002045.1 Gemmatimonadales bacterium | reverse complement strand
CTGGATCTTCGGGAACAACGTGGAGGACTCGAGCGGGAGACTCCGGTTTCTGCTCTTCTATCTGCTCTGCGGCGCGATCGCCGCCGGCGCGCAGAGTATCGCGACGCCCGACAGCCCGATCCCGATGGTTGGGGCCTCCGGTGCGATCAGCGGGGTGATGGGCGGGTACATCGTGCTGTATCCGCGCGTACGCGTCCACATGCTGGTGATCCTCGGCTTCTACATCGGCAAGATCGCCGTGCCGGCATATCTCATGTTGGGCTATTGGCTCTTGATCCAGCTGGTCAGCGGTGCGCTTGCGGTGGGGCAGGAATCGGGTGGGGTGGCCTTCCTGGCGCACGCCGGCGGGTTCGTGGCGGGGATGCTGCTGATCTACGTCTTCCGTGATCGCGCACGGGTTGCCGAGCACCGGGCCTACCTGCTGCAGCATGCGACGACGGGTTATCGAATTCCCTGGCGCTGACTGCGCCCCATCAGCTGCGCAGCTCCTCCGCTATTTCCATGGCTGCTCGAACCAGTGGTGCATCAGCCTGAAGCTGGCGGATCTGGACCCTGCTCTCGCGCTCACGAAGACAAACCACGACCCGTCCGGCGCCACGTCGTAGGGCGCGTGGAAGTTGAGCATCGAGAAACGATTGCCGAAAAGCGCCTTGCCCTTGCCCAGAGTCAGGGTGGCGCCGCTGCCCTGCACCGGGACGGCGATCAGCGAATCGGGCGACAGGAAGAAAAGCTCGCCGCGAGCGCTCCAGCGCGGCGAAGTGCCGCCACCCGAGGAGACTTGATAGCGCGGCCCCGGACCAGGGAAGGCCCGCACATAGACCTCGAAGCTGCCGGATTCATCCGAGTCATACGCGAGCCACTTGCCATCGGGAGACAAGGCGGGCTCGGCCTGGATTCGGGGGCCGGCCGCCAAGGGTACCGGAGGGCCGGCCGGACGGAGCGGCACCAACATGAGGTCGCGGTCATTCTCGATCGATAGAAGCTCGCGGGTGATCAAGGTGTCACCCGAGCGAGTCGGGAGCACCTCCCAGAGATCCCCGGCGGTGGAGTAAAGCGATTCGGGCGGGGCGGAGCCGTCCACCGTCGTTGCCGTTGCGCGGAAGCCGCCCTTGATGTTGCGGTGATAGAGTCGCCGTCCGTCGACCGACCACTCGGCATGCACCGAGGTCGAATCACTCGTCGCCCGTGCCAGAGTGCCCAGGACGAGGTCGTAGACCCAGATGTCCATCGGAGGATTAGGCGTCGGCCCGATGCTCACGGCGATCCGGCGCCCATCGGGCGAGATGCGGGGACCGCTGTAGCTCCTCGGCGGGGTGGGCAACACGCGCTCGACCCCGCGCCGGTCGACCCGCACCAGCTGCTGCTCCTCCAGCGCCAGTCCCTCCAGGTAGACGACGGTGCCACGCCGCGACACGTCGAGCTTCCCGACTCCGCCGGTTCCGCGGGGCATCCCCTGTGCGATGGTGCGCGGGGAGCTCAGGACTCGGCGCCGGCGGGCGTCGAAGCGCACCGCCATCAGGCTGCCCTCCGCATTGGTGAACGCAAGGAACCCGGGCTCGACGTACTTCGGATTGGAGCCCTGCAAGCCGAGCGGGGTGGTTTTCCCGGTGGCGAGCTCAATGGCCATCAG
Organism: Gemmatimonadales bacterium; assembly: GCA_036002045.1. Taxonomy (GTDB): domain Bacteria; phylum Gemmatimonadota; class Gemmatimonadetes; order Gemmatimonadales; family GWC2-71-9; genus JABFSM01. The sequence continues at coordinate 34,315 of DASYTT010000051.1, read as the reverse complement.
CTGGGAGGCACTCAAGCTCTGCTGGGCCAGGAACCCGGCGACGACCCACTCTCCATCGGGGAGCGGGGTGGGAAAGAAGAGCGCCTGTCCCGGAGTCGTGAGAACGATACGGGTGGCTACCGCCTCGTTCGCGTCCGCCGGAATCCGGTAGAGGGTCGAGGAAGTGCCGAAGATGATTTCTCCCTTGGAGGTCCAGCTCGCTCCTCGGAAGCTCCCGGCTGCGCTTCCGGCGGAGCCGATCGTGACCGCGCCGCCTCCGTTGAGCGCGACTTTCCGGAAGGCTCCGCCGGCCAGAAAACCCACCCATTGCCCGTCGGGAGAGAAGAAGGGCCAGGCGGCATTTTCGGTTCCGGGGATCGGCACCGGAGGGCTGCCGTCGAAATCCCAGCGGACCAGCACGCGGGGGAGACGAGGGCCGATCTGGCCGACGTAGACCATCCCCGACCCGTCGGGCCGCAACGCGGCCGGCGGTCCGCCGATGTCGAGAATCCGTGAACTGTCCGGCATCTTCATCGTGTACTGCAGCACCAGCGGTACCGGTCGCTCGATTTTCCGGGTGAGTGACCAGGCCGCGACGGCCATGGCCAACCCTGCGACGGCCCAGGGCAGCAGTCGGAGTGCGTGAGAAACTTTGGCTTCAGGCGCGCCCCGGCCCACCGGGCGGGATGCCGTGGTACCCCAATCCGCGGTGACGGCATCAGGCCGCGCCAACGCCTCTGCGAATTCGGCGGCGGACGCGAAGCGGTCGGCGGGGAGCTTCTCGAGCGCTTTGACCACCGCAGCTTCCACGCCCTCCGGCACGGTGTGGCGCTGGACGCGAAGCGGCCGTGGCGCCTCGGTCATCACCCGGGCGACAATTGCCTGGACCGTAGGCCCCGTGAAGGGGGGCTCTCCTGCGAGCATCTCGTACAGCACGCAGCCGAGCGCGTAGACGTCGCTGCGGGCGTCGAGGGTCCGCTCTCCCATGGCCTGCTCGGGGCTCATGTACTGCGGCGTGCCGAGCGAAAGCCCGGTCTCGGTGAGCCGGGAACCGCCGGCCGTGCTCGCGGCGAGCGCGATGCCGAAATCGGCGACCAGCGCCTGGCCGTCGTGCAGCAGAATGTTCTCGGGCTTGATGTCCCGGTGGACGACCCCGCGCTTATGGGCGTAGTGGAGCGCGCTGGCGACTTCCCGGGCGAGCCGCACCGCAGCGTCGACCGGGAGCTGCTTCTCGCGGGTTAGGCGATCGCGGAGCGACTCGCCCTCGACGAACGGCATCACGTAGAATACCGTGCGAATCGGGTCGCCCCGCGCATCGACGACATTGACCTGGCCGGAGTCGAACAGCGCGAGGATGTGGGGATGCTGGAGGTTCGCCGTAGTGGTGATCTCGTGGAGGAAACGGTCGCCCCCGATGAGCGCGGCGAGCTCGGGACGCAGCACCTTGAGCGCCACCTTGCGGTGGTGGCGCAAGTCGTCGGCCAGGTAGACCGTCGCCATGCCCCCCTGCCCGAGCTCGCGCTCGACCCGGTAGCGATCCGCGAGGGCCTCGGTGAGCCGGGCGGGGAGGGACGTCACGCGGAGCTACGCGACCGCCTGCAGCACGTCGTATCCCGTCAGGACGTAAGTCTTCCCAGCGGGAAAGTCGCGCACCAGTACGGCCGGGTTCGCTGGCGTGATCATCGGGGCGAGCAGCGCCAGGGGGGTCTCGATGTCCACGAAGGGAAAGGCCTGCTGCATGATGCTGTCGACCGGCGCATGCCGCACCGAGGGATCGGCCACGATCCGCTCATAGGCGTGGGATTCGCTGAGCGAGCCGACGATCCGCTCGGCCTGGGTGACGGGAATCTGCGAGAAATCATTCTCGATCATCCGTTGCAGCGCCTGGTGAACCGTCGCCGTTCGCTCGACGCCCACGATAGCGGCCACCTTCTTGTTCTTGACCAGCGCGCGTGCCGTGGAGCCGTCCAGGTTTTCATAGCCCATGCGCCGCATCCACTCGGGATTGAAGATCTTGCCGAGGTAGCGGGTGCCGTGGTCGTGGAAGATCACCACGACGACCTCACCCGTGCGGAAGCGCCCCTTGAGCTGGCGTAACCCGGCTATGGCGGACCCCGCCGAGTAACCCGCCCAGATCGCCTCCTGGCGGACCAGCTCGCGCGCCCAGATCGCGGCGTCGCGATCGGTGACCTTCTCGAAGTGATCGATCAGGCTCAGGTCGACGTTCTGCGGCAGAAAATCCTCGCCGATGCCCTCGGTGACGTAGGGATAGATCTCGTGCTTGTCGAGGATCCCGGTCTCCTTGAGCTTCTTGAAGATGGAGCCGTAGGTATCGATACCCCAGACCTTGAGGCTGGGCTTCTGTTCCTTGAGGAACTTGCCCGCGCCGCAGATGGTGCCCCCGGTGCCGACGCCCACCAGCAGGTGATCGACTGTGCCCTCGGTCTGCTCCCAGATCTCGGGTCCGGTGGTCTCGTAGTGCGCCTGCGTATTACTCAGGTTGTCGTACTGGTTGGCTTTCCAGGAATTCGGCGTCTCGGCCACCAGGCGGGAGGAGACGGAGTAATAGGAGCGCGGATCCTCGGGATCGACGTCCGTCGGGCAGACCACCACCTCGGCGCCGAAAGCCCGGAGCGCGTCGATCTTCTCTTTCGACTGCTTGTCGGTCGTGGTGAAGATGCACTTGTAGCCCTTCACGATCGCCGCGATGGCCAGCCCCATCCCGGTATTGCCGGAGGTTCCTTCGATGATGGTTCCGCCCGGCTTGAGTAGCCCGCTCCGCTCGGCGTCCTCGATCATCTTGACCGCCATGCGGTCCTTGATGCTGTGGCCTGGATTGTAGGTCTCGAGCTTCGCGTAGACCGTGGCGGGCACGTCGCGCACGATGCGGTTGAGCCGCACCAGCGGGGTGTGGCCGATCGTGCCGAGGATGTTGGCGTGGACGTTCTGGGGCATGCTCAGGCGAAGGTCGCCCTCAGGCGGTCGGGGACGCGAGTCAGGGAGCGCTCCGGCTCCTGGATCGGAGCTTGGAAGATGCTGTCCCTGCGCCATTTGCGCCAACTGGCGAGTTCAACAGCGCCAAGCGACGCAAGCTCCGGCCTAGGGCCGGCGCGCGAACCGGTTGAGGATCACCTGGATGGTTTGAGATTCCGCGGTGGGCTGCCGTACGAACACGACGTGGTGCCCATCCGGATGGATATCGAAATCGACGGCCTGACTCGGCAGCACGAACCGAACCCGAGGTGCGCCGAGGCCCAGCTCCGTCCCATTGGTTACGGGCACGACGTAGACCGAATCCCCGTTGCGGTAGAACAGCTCGCGACCCTGGGTGCTCCACTGGGGCGCGAAGCCTCCTCCGCTCGAAACCCGTTGCCGCCCTCCTCCTTCCAACCGCCTGACATAGACCACATTGTCGCCGGTTTCGTTCGTCACGTACGCCAGCCAGCGACCATCGGGCGAGATCTCGGGACTACCCTCGTTGAAGCGGTTATTGAGCAGTGGTCGCGCCGCCGCGGGGCTATCGACGGGCGTGATCCAAATATTCCAGTTAGCGGAGGGAGGCGTGGTCCCGCCTTCCCGCACCATAAAGACCATCCGGCGCCCATCGGGAGTGACCCGTCCCCCGACATTGATCCCCTCGCGCGCGAGGAGGGTATCGCCGGCACCGCTGCCATCCGGGACCATCCAGAAGATGCCGGCTTGCGTCGGCGACATCCTCCGTCCATAGACGATCCGGCGGCCGTCCGGTGTCCACCGCGCCCCTCCGCTGGCCGTATCGAAGGTCAACCGCGTCATGATGCGGCGGCCCACGTCCCAGCTCCACAAATCGGACACGAAAGGAGAGCCTGACAGGCTCACCGCGAAGACGAGCTGCCTTCCGTCGGGTGAGAAGGCTGGCCCCTCGTAGCGCTGGGGCTGGAGCGGCAGCACTTCGAGTCGTCCCCCCTCATCCGTGAGCACCAGCTCGCGGCCCGCTCCGGCGCTCCCCTCCAAATAGGCGATCGCACCCGAGCGGCTTACCGACGCCTTCGCGACGCTGGCTGGGCCAAGCCGGATGCCCTCCACCAGCGGTTGCGGAGGCCCGGTGAATCGGGCTTGCCCGGCGCCGAAGGGGGCGGCGAACAAGGTGCTGTCGTTCTGCGCGAACACCAGGGTGCCACCCTCCACGTAGCGAGGGCTCATGCCCGGCTGGTCGAGCTCGGTGACTTTGCGGTCGGTGAGCGAGAGCGTGGCGAGCACCGGGTCGCTCGGACCGCGCACCAGCGTGAAGACCACAGTGCGTCCGTTGGGAAGGAGCTCGGGCCAGCGATAGGCAGCAGGCAAACGTCCTTCCCGAGCCGAGTCGGGCTCCGCCAGGAGCTCAGGGGTGCCGCCAGAGGCGCCCACGCGAAAGAGCCGCCCGCGACTCGCGTACACAATGTTGCCATCCGCTCCCCAAGACCCACCCTGGAACTGGACCACGTCCGCAATCGTCGCGACAGTGCCACCAGCCAACGCCATTTTCTTGAGCTTGCCGTCCTGAAAGAAACCGAGCCATTGCCCATCCGGAGAGAAGAAAGGCTGAAGTGCCCCGTCGGTGCCGACCACGGGGGTCGGCTTCGGGCTGCTCATGTCGCGCACGTAAAGGTGGCCGACTCGCTGGGAGTCCCTGCCCATGAAGACGAGACGGGACCCGTCGGGCGAGAAGGCGAGCGGAGAACCGCCGCCGTCACTCACCTGGATCCCGGCGAGGCTGAGCGAAGTATGCAGGACCGGCGGCGCGCTGGGTGCCGGCGTGAGCAGCCTACCGCCCAGCCAGAACGCCAGAGCCGTGCCGGCGGCGCAGATGACCCAGGGCAGCACGGCAGTGCGGCGCTGCGGCGGTGCGGCAGAGGGAACCGCTGCCGTCGTGACATAGGTGAAGCTCGGATTGACCAACGCCTCGGCGAACTCGGCCGCGCTCGCGAAGCGGTCCGCCGGTAATTTGGCGAGCGCCTTCTGGATCGCGGCGGCCAGGTGGGGCGGCGTCGTCTCCCGCGCAGCGGTGACCAAAGGCGGTTTCTCGGTGATCACCTTGGCGACGATGGCTTGCGCGGTCGGGCCCGTGAACGGCGGCTCACCCACCAGCATCTCGTAGAGCACGCAGCCCAGCGCGTAGACGTCGCTCCGCGCATCCACCGCGCGGTCGCCCATCGCCTGCTCGGGACTCATATAGTGCGGCGTCCCGAGCGACATGCCCGTCTCCGTCATCCGGCTGCCACCGGCCGTCGAGACGGCGAGCGCGATCCCGAAGTCCGCGATCAGCGCCTGGCGGTCATGGATCAGGATGTTCTCCGGCTTGATGTCGCGGTGGATGACGCCGTGCCGGTGCGCATAGTCGAGCGCGCTCGCGCTCTGCTTGGCGAGCTCGACCGCCTCGGCAACACTGAGCTGGCGTTCGCGCTCGAGCCGGGCCCGGAGCGATTCGCCTTCCACGTAGGGCATGACATAGAAGAGGAAGGAGTCCGCCGCGCCGGAATCGTGCAGCGGAAGAATGTGGGGGTGCTGCAGGTTCGCGGTGACCTCGATCTCCTTGAGGAACCGCTCGGCGCCGATCACGGCGGCCAGCTCCGGACGCAGCACCTTGAGCGCCACCTTGCGATGGTGACGCATATCCTCGGCGAGGTAGACCGTCGCCATACCGCCCTGGCCGAGCTCGCGCTCGACCTGATAGCGGTCGCCGATGGCGAGAGTCAGGCGTTCAGGAATCGCAGCCAGGACCGCCTCCGCGAGTTGTTACGCAACCACCGGCTTGGACGGAGGCCCGAAGCCGAAGTACGCTGCCACGACGGCCAAAGCAGCATGGAGCCAAACATCTGGTCCATGCAGCGGGATCACCCCAAGCAGGTTGCTGGTCGAGGGGATCAAGCCGAGCACCGCGAGGAGCCCGTAAATCACGGTCAGCGAGCGCATGTAGGTCACCGCGCCCGAGAAGGAGCCTGCCACGGCGAGTCCCCAAAGGCCAAGCACGATATGGGCGAGGTTGTGCCAGGTGCTTACGGGGAAAATGCCGAGCAGGGCGCCAGTGGGATTCGCCTGGGGGATGAATCCCAAGATACCGAGGGCGACAAACACGATGCCGAAGAGCCGGGCGGCCTTGCCGATCATGGACCCTTCCTTGTATGAGCGGTCGAGCTGAAAAGATGCTGAGCGGTCTCGGCGCCCGCCAGGACCCCGCCGAAGTTGGCGGAATCCGTGGTCTCTAGCCCCCGATTCGCGCTCTCCCTAACTTGCTCTTAATGGCTACGCCAACCCGGACCACCCGTTACGGGACCTCCCCCTCCTCCTCCCTCTCCCCGGGTCCTCGGGCACCCGTGCAACCCCTGCCGACCGGGGAATTGCCCCGCAATCCCGGCATGCCGCTCGACTTGGGGTGGGTGCGCGATATCCGGATCAACCGGAGCGCCGTAGAGCGCCGCGCCGCGACGATTCCCACCCGCCGCTCGATCAAGACCGCCTGGCAGGCCGGCTGGCTGCTGCGCGCCATTACGCTCATGGACCTCACCACGCTGCAGGGGGACGATACCCCGGGCCGCGTGTTACGGCTCTGTGCCAAAGCGCGCCATCCGGTCCGCAAGGATCTGCTCGAGGAGCTGGGCGTCGGCGAGCTCGACCTCCACGTTGCGGCCGTGTGCGTGTATCACGCCTTTGTCGAGGTCGCGGTACGCGCGCTCGAGGGCAGCGGGATTCCGGTCGCGGCCGTCTCCACCGGTTTCCCCGCCGGACTCTCCCCGCTGCCGCAGCGGATCGCGGAGATCGAGGCCTCGGTGGTGGCGGGCGCCCGCGAGATCGACATCGTCATCACCCGCGCGCACGTGCTCACCGGCAACTGGGGCGCGCTCTACGATGAGGTGAAGGCCTTTCGGGCCGCCGCGGGGCCCGCGCATCTCAAGGCGATCCTGGCGACGGGGGAGTTGGGCACGCTCAAGGAGGTGGCGCGCGCCAGCATGGTCGCGATGATGGCGGGCGCCGATTTCATCAAGACCTCGACGGGCAAGGAGAGCGTCAACGCGACGCTGCCCTTCGGCATCGTGATGGCGCGGCAGATCCGCGAGTTCCGCGAGCGGACGGGCCACTTTGTTGGCTTGAAGCCGGCCGGCGGAATTCGCCGCGCCAAGCAGGCGCTCGACTGGCTGGCCATGCTCAAGGAGGAGCTCGGAGACCGCTGGCTGCGGCCCGATCTCTTCCGCTTCGGGGCGAGCAGCCTGCTCACCGATATCGAGCGTCAGCTGGAGCATCACGCGACGGGGCGGTACTCTGCTGCCCACCGACATCCCTTGACGTAAGGAGTGAGAGGTAAGCGGTAAGAGGTTTTTCCCTCTCACCTCTCACTTCTCACCTCTCACCTTGTTTATGACGACTGTTCGCGAAGCGTTTGAGTCCATGCAGTGGGGCCCCGCGCCCGAGTCGCCGGCCCAGGCGGAAGCCTGGCTCGAGCAGCACGGTCGGACGTTCGGGCATTTCATCAACGGTGCGTGGGTCGAGCCGGGCGGCGGCGAGCGCTTCGCCACCCGCAATCCCGCGAACGGCAAGGAGCTCGCCCAGGTCGCGCAGGGGTCACAGGCCGATGTGGATGCCGCCGTGGCCGCGGCGCGCGCGGCGCAACCCGCCTGGTGGGCGCTGGGAGGTCACGGCCGGGCGCGCTGGCTCTACGCGCTGGCGCGGCAGATCCAGCGCAACGCCCGGATGTTCGCCGTGGTGGAATCACTCGACAACGGCAAGCCGATCCGGGAATCCCGCGACATCGATATTCCGCTGGTCGCCCGGCACTTCTATCACCATGCCGGCTGGGCGCAGCTCATGAGCACGGAGCTCGCGGGTTATGGCCCCGTCGGCGTGATCGGCCAGATCATTCCCTGGAATTTCCCGCTGCTGATGCTCGCCTGGAAGATCGCGCCGGCGCTCGCGATGGGGAACACCGTCGTGCTCAAGCCCGCCGAGTTCACCCCGCTCACCGCGCTCTTCTTCGCGGATTGCTGTGCGGCCATCGGCCTTCCGCCGGGCGTCGTCAACATCCTCACGGGCGACGGCAAGACCGGCGCCGCGCTCGTCGATCACCCGGAGGTCGACAAGATCGCCTTCACTGGCTCGACCGAAGTCGGGCGGATCATCCGCATCGCCACCGCCGGTAGTGGCAAGAAGCTCTCGCTGGAGCTCGGCGGAAAGTCGCCCTTCATCGTGTTCGAGGACGCCGATCTCGACAGCGTGGTCGAGGGCGTGGTGGATGCCATCTGGTTCAACCAGGGCCAGGTCTGCTGCGCCGGCTCCCGCATCCTGGTCCAGGAGAGCGTCGCCAACCGGCTGGTGGAGAAGCTGCGCGCGCGGATGGAGACGCTCCGGGTCGGCAATCCGCTCGACAAGGCGGTGGACATCGGCGCCATCGTGGCGCCGGTCCAGCTCGCCAAGATCGAGGAGCTGGTCAAGCAGGGGGTCGACGAAGGGGCCACCTGCTGGCAGCCGAGCTGGAGCTGCCCGACGGATGGACTCTTCTACCCGCCGACGCTGTTCACCGACGTCACCCCCGCGGCCACCATCGCCCAGGTCGAGATCTTCGGGCCCGTGGTGGTCCTGATGACCTTCCGGACGCCCGCCGAGTCGGTCGAGATCGCCAATAACACGCGCTACGGCCTCGCGGCCAGTGTCTGGAGCGAGAATCTCAATACCGCGCTCGATATCGCCCCGCAGCTCAAGGCCGGGACGGTGTGGGTCAACTGCACCAACCTGTTCGACGCCGCCTCGGGCTTCGGCGGCTATCGGGAGTCGGGCTATGGGAGGGAAGGGGGGAAAGAGGGGCTCTGGGAGTATGTGAAGCCGGGCAGAGCGGTAGAGCGGCAGAGCGACAGTAGTGCGGCTGGCCCGACTCCCGCCGCACCGCCGCACGGCCGCACCGCCGCACAGTCATCTGCCGCACCGCCGCACCGCCGCACTGCCCTCCCGGCCATCGACCGCACGCCCAAGCTCTACATCGGCGGCAAGCAGGTCCGACCCGACGCGACGTACACGCTGCCGATCAGCGATGCCGCCGGCAAGCTGCTCGCCGAAGTGCCGCGCGGAAATCGCAAAGACATCCGCAACGCGGTCGAAGCCGCGCACCAGGCGGAGGAAAGCTGGGGTAAGGCCACTGCTCATACCCGCGCCCAGGTGCTCTACTATTTCGCCGAGAACCTGGCCGTCAGAGAGGCGGAGTTTACCGCCCGACTGTCCGCACTGACCTCACCGTCCTCACCGTCCGACCGCGAAGTCCGCGCCGCGATCGAGCGCGCGTTCTACTACGCGGCCTGGGCCGACAAGTACGATGGCCGGGTCCATCACACGCCCTTCCGCAACGTCACCCTCGCGATGAACGAGCCGATCGGCGTGTTAGGGCTCGTGGCGCCCGCCGACGCGCCGTTGCTCGGCTTCCTCTCGCTCGTGCTGCCCGCGCTGGCGATGGGGAATCCCGTCGTGGCGATTCCCTCGGAGCGCTGGCCGCTGCTGGCCACCGATCTCTACCAGGTGTTCGACACCTCGGATGTACCGGGCGGCGCCGTCAACATCGTGACCGGGACACGCAAGGAGCTGGTGCCGGTGCTGGCCGCCCATGACGACGTGGATGGCGTCTGGTTCTTCGGCCCGCGTGCCGAGGCAGCCGAGCTCGAAAAGCTCTCGGCGGGCAACATGAAGCGGTGCTTTGTGGATTGGGAGCCGCGGGACTGGCTGGACCCCCACGACGGCCAGGGCGAGGAGTTTCTGCGCGAGGCGACTCAGGTCAAGAACATCTGGGTGCCCTACGGGGCGTAGCTACTTGGTCCGCTCCACGATCTTGTTCAGGATCTCCTTCGCGAAGTCCTTGTCCCAAGTCACCGCGGTCTTCTTGACCACGACATCCACGTGAGCTCCGCTGCCTTCAGTCCGGAGGTTCACCTCGATCTCCCGGTCGTCCTTGCTGCCTTCGAGCGTGCGTTTCTCGGTGCTGCCTGACTGCTCGTTACTGGTCCGCGTCTCGGTGATGCCGAGGTCCTGAAACACCTGGCGGGTCGCGTCAAAGGTCCGTGCGACCGGCGCCGCGACCTGGGCCTCGGCGCCCCGCTCGGTAACGTAGATCGCACCACCCGCACCCGCTCCCGCGGCGGCCAGGATGCAGCCGCTGGTTGCGGCAGGCAAGCCCGCCAGCATTCCCGTCACCAGATATCGTGTCGTGCTTCGCATGCGTGCTCTCCTCGTTGAGGGACGGACGCCGGGCAGCGCGCGTTGTCGCACAGTCAGACCCGCTCGAGCAGAATGATCCCCGAAAAGCGCTTGAACTCTTCCTGCTTCTTCCGGGGATAGAGCTTCCCGATCAGCCTCCAGAAGCGGGCAAAGCGCATGGTCCGCTTGAGCCGGATGCTCTCTTCGAACATCGAGCGGTATTCCTTCTCCCGCCAGCCATAGGGACCGAAGAATCGGGTGCCTTCCGCCGGCGCGAATTGCATCGGGGCATTGCCTGCCGCCAGGGTCGAGCCCCAGGTCTTCGCCAGCAGCTTGAGCAGGCCGGGACTGCCCAGATCGCTCAGCCAGAAGGCGAAGCTCTCTTCGCTGTGGAGGTCCTTGGCGAGCTCGGCGACCGCGGCCGGCGTAAGGTAGACCAGCAAGCCTTCGGTGATGACGAGCGCGCGGAAGGCGTGACTCCCGATCCTGCGGAAGAGCGCCCGGCGTTCCGCGCCGTTGCTGAGATCACAACGCACGCCTTCGTAGCGGCAGCTCGGCTTTTCCCCCTGGAGCGTTGCCTCTTTGTGATCGAGCATGACCGGGAGGTCCACGTCGACCCAGAGCAGGGAAGCCGGCAGCGGGAGGCGCCAGGGGCGCGCATCGAGTCCCGCCGCCAGGTTGAGGACGCAGTCCACGCCGTGCTCCGCGATCACCCGCAGGATGATTTCGTCCATCACGGCGGTCCGGACGATCATCGGCCAGGCGAACTGCCTGCCCTTGGGCATCGCATTGACGATCGCCTCGCCCTGCTCCCCGGCCAGGCGGCGGGCGAAGGGATCGTGGAAGATCGCGTCGGGTCGCTCCGACTCCATGGCGCGATAGAAGGCGACCCAGCGTGCCGTGTCGGAGACGTTGCGGATGGGTGTAGTGGTCGGCGTGGTCATCGCTTGCTGCCCGTAGTTTCCAGCACCACGACCCGGTCGGGCTCCCCCGCGGCCGCGCGCGGCAGTGTGAGCGTGATCCCGCTCGCCGACTGCTGGACCCCGACCGGCTCGCCGCTGGCCAGCAAGGTTGCCCGCCTGACCCGCCGGTCGAGGGCCGGCAGCGCAAGCACGCGGTCGGGCCAGTCGAGCAGGTGGACGAAGACCGAATCGCCGCGCTGGGTGGTGACTCCCCAGCTGCGCGGGCTCACCGGGCCACCGCGGGTCCCGTATACCGACGGTCCATGGACCCTGAGCCAGCGGCCGACCTCCTGGAGCCGCTCGAGGGCTTCCGGTTGGATGGTGCCGTCGGGCCGGGGACCGAGGTTCAGCAGCAGATTGGCATCATTCCCCGCCGCCCGCGCGAGGTAGTGGATCAGCTCGCGCGCAGACTTGAAGTTATGGTCGGTGAGGTTGAATCCCCAGGACCGATTCATCGTCAGCGAGGTCTCCAACGGCAGCGAGCCGATCTGAGTGGTGTTGAATCCGGCAGTGTTCGCTCCCGGGAGATCTTGCTCGAAGGTCTGCACATCCTCGCCGGGGAGCGGCGCTTGATGGTGATTCGGCACGATCAGCGCCGCGGGCTGCAGTCGGTGGATCAGGCCGTAAGTGCGAGGAAGCCGCCAGTCGGCGTCCGGCTTGTCCCACATGCCGTCGAACCAGATGCCCCCGATCGGGCCGTATCGCGTCAGGAGCTCCTCGAGCTGCCGGTCCATGAAATCGAGGTAGCGGGACCACTCGCCCTGCTCCGGCCTGCCGGTCGCGCCGCCGGTGCGGCCCCTCGGCCAGTAGTCGGGGTGGTGCCAGTCCAGCTGGGAGTAGTAGAAGAAAAGCCGGATCCCCTGTGCGCGGCATTCCTCCGCCAGCTCCTTGAGGGGATCGCGTCCGAATCGGGTCCAGTCCACGATATCGTACCTGGTCGCGTCCGACCCGAACATCGAAAAACCGTCATGATGACGCGCGGTGATCGTCAGGTAGCGCATTCCGGCGGCTTTGGCGAGCGCGACCCAGTCCCGCGCCGCGAACTTCACCGGATCGAACGTCGAGGCCAGCCATTCGTAACTCGTGATGCTGAGCTCGCGATTCTGCATCACCCACTCGCCCTGACCGAGCAGGCTGTACACTCCCCAGTGGATGAACAGCCCGAAGCGAGCGTCGCGGAACCATTCGCGCGCCGCGAGTCGCTCCGCCGGAACCGGCTCGGCGGTTTGCGCACCGAGAGGAGACTCGGCGAGCGGCGCCAGAACCAGGAGTCCTCCAGAGAGGAGCGCCGCGATCCGCTGGCGTTTGCTCAAGGCTGCGCAGCCGGCCCTAACACGCGGTCGAGTTCGGCGGCCAGCGTGTCGAGCTCCTGCTTCAGCACCTGATATCGCGCGATGGCATCGCGCCCGATCTTCTGGTCTACCGCGTTGGTCATCCCGTTGAGATAGCTGATGTGCGCCTGCAGCCCGGGCTTGCCGTAACGCACCGGCTCGGTGAGCAGCTTCGCGCCGATCGCCTGCACTTTGGCCAGCGTGTCCGCCGCGGCGCCGCTCGAGCCCTGCAGCCGAGTCTGGGCGGCCCGCACGCGCGCCACGACCTGATTCACCTCGCTCACCAGGGCCCGCATGCGGAGATTGTGCTCGAACTGTTCACGCAGATCCGCTACGGTGGTGCCGTCCTCCGCGAGCCGGGGATCGATCCGCAGGGTGAACGGGACGGTCCGTACGGTCTCCCCAACCGTCAGGCGAGCCTGGTACCGCCCCGGCGGAGCCGTGACGCCCGACGAATGCCGCAGGTCCCAGACGAACCGGTTGGTCCCCGCCGTTTTGCTGACCCGGCTGACGACGCCCCCTCCGAAGCGAAAGGCGGGGGCATCCGGATCATCGGGATCGGCTCCGCCCCCGCCCCCGCCGCCGCGCCCGGCGCGTCCTGCTGGAGCTGCCGCGTCGCTCCCGTAGCTGTTGACCACCTTGCCTACGGAATCGAGGATCTCGACTTTGACGACCCCCGCGGGAGTCGAGGGCAGGTAGTAGGTCAGCGCGGGAGTCAGATACTCGGCGCCCGCCCGGGTGCGATAGCCATCGCGCGGGCGGTACAACTGAACCTCGCTCGCGTTGATCCGCGCGCCCAACTGGTGCAGCGGCGAGAGATCGTCGAAGATCCAGAGCGCGCGGCCCTGCGTGGCGATCACCAGGTCCTTGCGGTGGACCCGAATGTCGTTGATCGGCACGTTCGGCAGGTTGAGCTGGAAGGGCTGCCAGCGGATCCCGTTGTCGAAAGAAACGAACAGCCCGAACTCGGTGCCGGCATAGAGCAGTCCCTCGCGATCCGGATCCTCGCGCACGACCCGGGTAGGCCAGTCGGCGGGGATCCCATTCTTCCCGTCGGTGAGCCGCTTCCAGGTCGCCCCATAGTCGTCGGTGCGATAGAGATAGGGTTGGTAGTCGCCCAGCAAGTAGCGGTACACGGCGTAGTAGGCGGAGCCTTTGCGATGCGGTGAGGCCTCGATCCAGGCCACCCGGCCGCCGGGCGGGAGATCCTTGGGCGTGATGTTCTTCCAGCGCTTCCCGTTGTCGCGGGTGAGGTGAAAGGGGCCATCGTTGGCGCCAGTCCAGATCACGCCAGCTTCGTGGGGCGACTCCGTGATCGCGTAGAGCGTGCTGTAGAACTCCTCACCGGTCACATCGCGCGTGATCGGCTCGCCGCTCGCCCCCTGGCAACAGTCGGGATGCGCGGTCAGGTCCGGAGAGATTTTTTCCCAGGTGACGCCCTTGTCGCGCGTCCGGTGCAAGTGCTGCGAGCCGTAGTACAGCACGTTGGGATCGTGCGGCGAGGTCGCCATCGGCGAGACGCGCTGGAAACGCAGAATCAGATCGCGGGCGGGATTGCCGTAGAGGGACTGCGCTCCCACCCAGTACCGCTTGGACTGGCCCGTCGCGAGGCTCATCACCTCGTACTGCCCCTTGCAGGAACCGTAGACGATGTTGGGATCCTTGGGGTGCGGCATGATAGGACCGGTCTCGCAGCCCGGGCCGGTGCGCCAATCCTCGCGGTTGTATGGGTTCGCCACGCTGCTGATGATGAGCGTGGAGTTGTCCTGCTGGGCGCCATAGAGCCGGTAGGGGAAGGCCTGATCCAGCCAGACGCCGTAAATCTCCGAGGTAGGCTGGTTCATTTGCGATGACCAGGTGCGCCCGCCGTCGAACGACACGTTCGCCCCGCCGTCGTTGGACTGAATCAGCGTGTTGCCGTCACGCGGATTGATCCAGATGTCGTGATTGTCTCCATGCGGCGTGCGGAGCGGGCTCATCGTCTTGCCGCCGTCGGTGGACTTGAAAAACCCCTCCGCGCCCGCGTAGACCACGTTCGCGTTGGTCGGGTCGGCACCCAGCGTGGTGTAGTAGAAGGGACGCTGGATCAGGGAGCCCTGCGAGTTCACCAGGCTCCAGCTCTGTCCCGCGTCGTCCGAGCGATACAGCCCGCCACCCGGCTTCGCCTCGATCAGCGCGTAGATTCGGCTGGGATTGGCCGCGGTCACCGCGAGGTTCGCTTTGCCGATCAGCTGATTGGGCAGTCCCGCCGCCAGGTGCGACCAGGTCTCCCCGCCGTCGCTGCTCTTGTAGAAGCCGCCCTCGCGCGAGCCGCTGATGATGGTCCAGGGCTTCCGCTCGATGCGGGACATCCAGGCGTACACCACCAGCGGGTTTCCCGGCTGGAGCTCGACGTCTATGGCGCCGGTGCTGTCGGAGACGTAGAGCGTCTTCTTCCAGCTCTTGCCTCCATCGGTCGTCTTGAACACGCCCCGCTCTGCGTTGGGCTTGAAGAGGTCGCCGTAGGCGGCGACCCACACGGTGTTCGGATCGGTCGGATGGATGCGCACCGCGCCGATCTGGCCGGCGTTGTAGAGCCCGCTGAAAGACCAGCTGGTTCCGCCGTCGCTGCTTTTGTACACGCCGCGCCCGGTGGAGACGTTGCTGCGCACGCCGTCCGATCCCGTGCCGAAGTAGATGATGTCGGGATTCGACTCGGCCACGGCGATCGAGCCGCTCGAGCCGAGCGGTACCTTCCCGTCGGTGAGGGGCACCCAGCCCTCCCCGCCGTCGGTGCTGCGGAAGATGCCGCCGCTCGCGACGCCCATGTAGAAGGTCCGGGGTTGCGAAGGGACTCCCGTCACCGTGGTCACCCGGCCCCCGCGAGAGGGGCCGACCAGCCGGTAGCTCATCCCTCGAAACAGTGCGCTGTCCACCTGTGCGATTGCCGGAGGCGGGCTGCTCGCGGCGAGTGCTAGAGCTGTAAGTACCACCTGGCGGGCCATCTTTGCTCCTCGACTTCTCGGGAAAGGATATGGGTGACGCTGCTACTTCTCGTCCGGGTACACGCCGAGCACGATGATTTCGTAGGGCAAGCTGCCCTTGAGGACTGCCGGATTCGTCGCGGATTCCTGGATGCGCCGCGAGATCTCGGCGAAGTTGACGCGGGGTAGCCCCCAGACGTGCACGCGCGCGCCCTGGGGGAGGGCTCGGATGACGCGCTCCGGCTCCGTGCCGTCGACCAGGACTACGCGGATCCTGGCAACCAGGACCTTGCCCTCGGTATCGAGGGCCGCAGCCGTGATGAAGCGTCCGTCGCTCACGATCACCGGAGGGTCTGGGCTTGGCTCCAGCAGGAAGTGTACGTCATTGTACAACCAGCTTGAGATGGTGAAGGTCACCGTCTCCGGGCTGAGCTTGAGCGTGCATTCGGCGTCCTGGTAGACATCGAAGGTCTTGGCCGGGCTGCCCGGCCGGTATCCTTCGACCGGGTGAAAGCTCCTCAGTAGATCGAGCTCAGCGACGCGGATGAGCGGGTGGATCTCGAATACGTGGTCAGGATTCGAGGTCTTGAGCTGGGGAACGCTGTCGCCCTGCTGCTCGGGCCCGATGGCGTGCTCGGGCCAGAGCCGCCATACGCCGGTAAACGGAAGGGGGTTGCGCGAGCGTTGAGCGCGAGTGACCAGCGCGACCGCCGCGGATTCGGCGTCGGCGTTCTTGATCTCGGCGACGAGGCGGAGGCCGATCTCTGGCGCGCGCCCCGCGATATGGAGATCCCCATCAAACAGTCGCGGGTTGGGGGCCTTCGGGACGGCATCTACCGTGAAGTTCGTGCGGATCGTTATCCGATTCTTGTAGCGCTCGATGAATGCGCGGTCGATCTCCACGATAGCGTTATCCGGGGCCACCTCGGCCGTGACCGCGTTGTAAATGATCGTGGCGCGGCGGCCCAGCTGTCCCGAGGCGCATCCGACCAGCGCGCAGGCCGCGACCAAGCTGCGGGGGAGCCGCAAGAGCGGCCGCCATTCCGTGGGCATTTCAGGGCACCGGGTGAGTGGACGCCGGGATCTTTGCGTCGCGCATTGCCGCCTGCCAGGCGAAGCTCGCCAG
This sequence comes from Gemmatimonadales bacterium, assembly GCA_036002045.1. Lineage (GTDB taxonomy): Bacteria > Gemmatimonadota > Gemmatimonadetes > Gemmatimonadales > GWC2-71-9 > JABFSM01. The sequence continues at coordinate 17,769 of DASYTT010000051.1, read as the reverse complement.
CACGATGGCGTTCTGCTGCAGGTCCTCGGTCTTGACCCGGTCTGCGAAATCCATGTTGGTGTGATGTTCCCGGGTGTCGTACTCGACATAGTCCTGCAGGGAGTTGAAGCCGGGCAGGCCCAGGGCGGTGAAGGCCAGGTGATCAGTGCTGCCGATCTTGGCGAGCACGTTCCGCCGCACCCCGAGGTCCTGGAGCGGCTCGAGCCAGGCATCGAAGATGGCCTTGGCTTCCGGATTCTCCTCCATGTACCAGCCGAAGATGGGGCCGCTGCCGGGATCGCTGTTGAGATACACCGCCAGCTTGCTTCTCGCGACGGCGTTGCTGTCCCCTGCATAGTGCCGGGCGGCATAGGCCCGGGAGCCGAGCAGGCCCTCCTCTTCTCCGCCCCAGAGCGCCATCCGGATCGTGCGGCGGGGCGTTGCGCCGAGGGCCTTGAGGATCCGCATGGCCTCGAGCAGCGACGCCGCTGCATCCGCGTTATCGGTCGCACCCGTCGCGGCATGCCACGAATCGAGATGCGCGCCGAGCAGCACGATCTCGTCCTTGAGCGCAGGGTCGCTGCCGGGGATTTCCGCGATCACGTTGTAGCCGCTGGTATCGGCCGTGAGGTACCGGGTGTTCACGCGGGCTCGCAGCCTGACCGGGGCACCCGCTTGCAGAGCACGCACGATCAGGTTGTAGTGTTCCGCGGCCAGAATGACCGATGGGGCGGCGTCATCGGGCGTGGTGCGACTCCCCAGCACGAACATCGTCCCGTGCTGACCCTGAGTAGGGCGCAGCACCAGCCCGGCGCCGACCTCGCGCATGACGCGCGCCCGGGTCTGATTGGGCAGCGGACCCTGGGGATTCAGGAAGGGCGGCGCCCCGATGCGAACCGGCTGATCGGTGAGGCTCGGCTCCGGGCGGTCCTGGGTGATGAATTGGAGCTGGGGCTGGGTGGCCAGCACGATCGCGCCACGCAGCTCGGCCGCGCGCGCGCGCACCGCGGTCGAGTCGGCCAGCTCTCCGATATACACCGGCGCGGCCAGCAGCTCTCCCTTGGTCGAAGGACTCCAGGCCTCGGCAAACCCGATCAGCGGGAGGTAATACGGCTCGACCAGCTCCAGCGTGAGCTGGTCGAGTTGCCACCCCCGTCCGAACGGCCAGCTCTCCTGATGCACCCCCGCAAGCCCATAACTCTTGAGGCGGGCTTCCGCCCAGTCGGCCGCCTGCTTGAACGCCGGACTCCCGGTAAGCCGCGGTCCGATCACGTTGGTGAGGTGGTTGAACGTCGCAGCGACCTGGGACCGGGTTAGGCCTTCCTCGCGGATCCGCGCAAGCATCGCGAGATCCACCGGCTTCTGCGCGTGGGCGCCACCGGCACCGAACCCGGCCAGGATCAAGCAGGCGCACAGCCGGCGCCCGGCTTCCTTGATCACGGCATCCACAGATTGCACAGATGTCACAGCTTTCTGGTTCTTCTTCTTGTTGTTTTTCATTGTTGTTTTTTGTGTTCTTCCTACCCGAATAATCTGTGTCATCTGTGGCATCTGTGGATTGCAGTTTTCTGGGCTACGGATTGTCGAGCTTTCGCCCCGTATCGAGATTGTCGAAGTTGAGAATGGTGTTGAGGACTAGGAAGTAGCTGCCCACCGTGGTCCCCCGGTAGATCGGGTTGACCGTGAACAGCACGACGTGTCCCTTGTCGCGCGGTGCGTCGACGACGATGGGACGATCGGCGATCTCGCCGCCTCCCGAGAGCAGGCCCGACACGAGCAGCTCGCGCTGCGGCGCAAAGCGCAACACCACCCGCGGGCGCTGCTCCGGGGGGATGATCCCGATCGGATTCCGCAGCTGCTCGGGTGTGAGCGGCGCAAGCTGCCATGGCTCGACGCTCGGGCGCGGTGGGAGCTCGAAACGGGGATCCAGGGCGGGGCGGCCCTGGGGCACGTCGGGATCGTTCAGCGTGCCGCGGCCCGTCGGCCGCCCGGTGGCTTCGCCGAACCGGCCGCCGCCGCGGCCACCCAGCGTACTGCTCACCGAGAAGCTCTCGCCGTCGTCGCTCAGGACCGCGAGACTGTCGATGATACCGTACGCGATCGGGCTCGTCGGATCGACCAGCCGCGAGCGGAGCAGACTCCCCACCACGCGGCTTTGCCCGGCCGTATTGAGACTCACCCCGCTGGTGAACCCGTATTGCAGCGCAAAGCTCGCCGTGTTCGCGACCCCGATGAGCACGCCGCCTCCCGATACGAAGCGTTGCAGATTTGCCAGCCCTTCCCAGCCGAGCCCCGGGCGAATGTCGTCCGTCTGCGCCCAGGTGCCGATGTTGGGCGTCTCCGGCGAGTTCTTCCAGGGCATCGGGTTGCGCCACATGGGAAGTCCCGCCACGATGGACTGAACGCTTCCCCCCGCCGGCGGAAAGACGATCACATCCCATTTCGTCTGCAGCTCGCGGGTGGCCGCGATGTCCTGCACGCTGATGTAGTCGTAGGGGATCTGCATGAAATCGAAGGCCTGCCGCCACCAGCCCTCGGTTTGGGTCCCGATCCAGGTGTGCAGGATCGCAACCCGCGCGGCGCGCAGCGGATGGGTCTTGACCGAGGGAGCACTGGCCAGCGCCACGCCCACGAGGCCGAGCTCTTTGGTCGCGCGGTCGAGCTCGGCCGCGGGGACGCCGCGAATCAGGAAGCTTCCCCGATTGTATTTGCGGCCGCTCGCTTCGAAGGGCTCCTCGGCGGCCTGAAAATCGGCGTGCTTCAGCCGGTAGCGCAGCGTTGCGAGGGCGTTGTCGCCGTTGTGGTTGATGGCGACCACCTCACCCTGCCCGGTGATGCCGCCGGGCGCGCGGACTTCGCCGCTCACCCGCTCCATCGGCACCGCGAGCACCTTCGTATCCACGACTCGTACGGCTTCCACGCCGAACCCTTCCGGAAAGGTCCAGCCGGTATCGTCGTAGGGAGTCCGCTGCGGGTCGGTGGGACTCCAGTACTGGTAGTCGAGCAGCGCGTCGGCGATCCGCGAATAGGGCTGATCCATCCGGACGACGTAGCTGCCTGCCGGAAAACTGCGCGTAGAAGGTTTGCGGGTGGTGTCGGCCGCCGCGGCTCCTGGTGCCGCGGAATCTCTGGGAGCCCCCTGCCGCTCTGCCGCTCTGCCCGCCTGCCGCACAGCGGGCAGCGTCACCGTGAACGGAGCCGTCGCGCGGGAGATCTCGACGTGCTGTCGCTGTAGCACGCGCAGCAGCTCCGCTTGAGTGCCCGGCCGCCGGGTATCCGCGCTCAGCACGTAGGCGGCGGGTCCCTCCGTCGTGGCCTTGAGAATCGACCGCTTGCTCTTCTCGTAGAAGTTCTGCAGGATGAGCCGCCGATTCTCCGCGATGTAGCTCAGCGAGACCAGCAGGCCGGTCTGCTCGTAGTTGTTGTTGTTCCTGAGCGACCATTTGACCCGCGGCAGCGGCGGATTCTGCCGGTACCAGGTCCGTGAGGTCTCTCCGGGCGACAGGGTGCGCTCCAGCGTCTCCGCGCTCCCGCCGTTGCCGAAGGTTTCATAGAGCCGGCTGATCCCGTTGTGGGTCGCCGCCATGAACATCAGGTACCCCGGCGACCAGGTGTCGAAGTTGCCGAACGCGAACACCCCCGGCATCCCCATCCGGGTCATTTCCTGCACGTTGTTCCAGCCGATCATCTGCCATTCGTTGGTGACCAGCGGGTCGAGCCAGGCGTTGTAGGGCCCGTCGCCGATGGTGTTGTCGTAGAGGTAAGGCACCGATTCGTGCAGGTCGTGGATGACCTGAGCCTTCCAGTCGACGTACGTATTGAGGACGTTCTGCGACAGCTTGAGGGTGAGCCCCATGGCGTCGCGATTGTTGTCGTGCGCCACGTAGTGGCCCCAGTAGATCAGGTTGGGCCAGGTGTCGTTGGGGTGCGCAAGATGCCAGCGGAAGAGGTCGACCACCCGGTCGCGGCCGTCCACCTCGACGATCGGCGTGATCAGGGTGACGAGATGCTCACGAATGTTCTTGATGTAAGGGCTCTCGTCGACCGCGAGCCGGTAGGCCAGCTCCATCAGGGCGGTGGGCGCCCCGGCCTCGGGGGAGTGGATGGTCCCGGTGATGTAGTAAATGGGCACTGCATCGGCGGCCAGCTGCGCCGCCTGCGCATCGTTCATCCCGATGCTGCGGGGATCGGCGAGCTTCGCGAGTCTGGCGCGATTGGCCTCCAGCCCTCCCATCAGGGCCTCCGAGGCCACCGCCACCGCGATCATCTCCCGGCCCTCCTCGCTGGTCCCGATGGAGATCACCTTGACGCGCGGCGTCGCCTTGGCCAGCAGCCGCATGTACGCGTAGACCTCCTTCGAGTAGGGCAGCTTGTTGGGCGCCCCGGCGATGTCGCCGAGCACGGCAGCGGGAGTAGGTACGGTCTTGGAAGCCGGCAGGTAGTCGACCAGCGGCGAGAGAAAAAACGGCTCAGTAGTGTACTCCCGGATCTTCTTGCTGTATGGCTCGTCGATGGGCTGGCTCGGGCTCCGTCCCGGGCGGGCGGCGGCCGCGGATTGTCCCTCCGCGGGTTTGCTCACCCCTCCCAGGAGCAACCATACCAGGACTGCGCCCGCGGCGAGCGGATGGGGATTCATGACCGACCTCAGCAGAAGTGGAAAGCGCGACGGGGGAAACGTATAGCGGCGTGGCGCTTCCGGTAATACTTTCCGCCAATGCGGTCGCAGCTCTCCCGTCGGGCGTTTGTGCGTCGGTTTTCCGGTTTCGTCGCGGGCTTGGTTCCGGGCGCTCGCCTGCTGCCCCAGGCGGCGCGTTCGTGGCCGACATCCGGTCCGCATCCCGCTCCCCGGCCCGGCATCACGGCTGCCAAGGTGCTCACGCCCGAACAGCTCGGCGAGTCACCTGAGCTGATCCCCCTCTTCGATCAGGTTCGGGAAATCCCGGGTGTGATCGACGGCATCCGTTCATTCCGGCGTTCCTGGACGAGAGGGGCGCGCTCTACGAGGTCGCCAAGGAAATGCTGTTCGAGTTCAAGCTGACCTCCGGCCGAGCCGCCGCGATCGAGGTACGCGGGGAGGATGACAAGCTCATGGCAACCGCTAAGCGGAAGGGCTGAACCGCTGACATATTCCGCCTCCCCCGACATATTGCAATCCGAAAGATTCCGATCGCTGGAGCCATTTTGACCATCCTGGAGCGCCTGCAGACTAAGCTGGCCGATCGCTATTCGGTCGAGCGCGAGCTCGGCAAGGGCGGTATGGCGACGGTCTACCTGGCGCGGGACATCCGGCACGACCGCGAGGTCGCCATCAAGGTGCTCCACCCGGAGCTCTCCGCCTCGATCGGAGCGGAGCGCTTCGAGCGCGAGATCAAGCTCTCCGCCAAGCTGCAGCACCCCCACATCCTCGGCCTGATCGACTCCGGGGAAGCCGACGGCCTGCTCTACTACGTCATGCCCTTCGTGAAGGGCGAGTCCCTCCGCGACCGGCTGGACCGTGAAGGCCAGCTCCCCATCGAGGATGCGATTCAAGTCGCGCTGGAGGTGGCTGATGCGCTCGGCTACGCCCACGCGCAGGGCATCATCCACCGCGACATCAAGCCGGAAAACATACTCCTCTCTGGCGGCCACTCCCTGGTCGCGGATTTTGGCATCGCGCGGGCGGCCACCGAGGCAGGCGGCCACAAGCTCACCCAGACCGGCATGGCCGTGGGCACTCCGGTCTACATGGCGCCCGAGCAATCGGTCGGCGATGCCATCGGACCCACCGCGGACCTCTATAGCCTGGGCTGCATGCTGTACGAGATGCTGGCCGGCGAGCCGCCCTTCACCGCCAAGAACCCCCAGGCGCTGATGGCCCGGCACGCCATGGAGGCGGTGCCGAGCATCCGGATCGTGCGCAATACGGTCCCGGAAGAGGTGGAAGACACGATCTTCGCCTCGATGGCCAAGGTCCCCGCCGACCGGCCGCAGAACGCCGCGCAATTCGCCGAGCTATTGGGTATGCCGCTGGGGGCCACCGCCTCGCGCCGCACCGCGATCCGGCACACGGCGTCGCGGCGGGTTCCCACCGGGGCCATGCGAAGCTATGAGCCGGAGCTTCCGCCCTGGTGGCGCAAGCCCTGGGTGATCGGAGCGGCGGTCCTCGTGCTGGCAGCCGGTAGTTTCGCGGGGTACCAGCTCTTTGCGCGCTCCCGAGGCGTGACGCTCTCTCCCCAGGAGCGCGAGCGGATGCAGCAGGTGGCGGTGCTCTACTTCCAGAATCCCGATCAGGTCTCCGAGCTCGACCCCGTGGCCGAGGGTCTCACGGATGCGCTCATCCGCTCGCTCCGGGAGGCCAACGTCCAGGTCCGCGGAGCCCAGAGCGTTGCCGCCTTCCGCGGGAAGAACGTGAGCGAGGACAGCATTGCGCGCGCGCTCAAGGTCGGAACCTTGATCGAAGGCTCGGTGGTTCGCGAGGGGCAGGATCGGGTCAAAATCACCACCTGGCTCACCGACGCAAGCGGGAACGACCTGGGACAGCGCACCAACTTCAACATCTCGCGGGACTCGCTGTTCGCCGCGGAGGAAAAGGTGGCGCGGAATGCTTCGGAGGCATTGCGCGCCCAGCTCGGGACGACGATCGACTTGAACGAGTCCCGGGCGCGAGCGGCGAATCTCAGAGCCTGGACTCTGTATCAGAGCGCGGAGAAGGCTCGGAAGGACGCGGAGCAGGTCGGCGCCAATCGGGAGCAGGCCATTCCGCTCTATGCCAGGTCGGATTCCCTGGCCGCGCTGTCCGCCGCCGCCGATCCCAAATGGATCGACCCGCTGCTCCTCCGCGCCGAAGCAGCCCGCCAACGCTCCCGCCTCGAATCAGACAAGGCGGAGCGGGCCAAGTGGATCGAGATGGGCAAAGCCTTCGTGGAGCAGGCGCTCGAGCTTGACCGGAATGATGCCAACGCCCTCGCCCTCCGCGGAACCCTTCGCTACGCGGAGTGGTACCTGGCGCTCACCAGCGGTCCGGCGCGCGACGAGCTGCTCAAGAGTGCCGCCAAGGACCTTCAGGATGCGGTGCTGGCGGACAAGACGCTGGCATCGGCGTATGCGATGCTGAGCATCGTCAATTATAGCCAGCAGGACGTTTCCCTCGCGGCAACCAATGCCCAGCGGGCCTACCAGGCCGATGCCTACCTGCGCAACGCGGACTTCATCCTGTTCCGGCTCTTCTGGACCAACTACGATCTGCAGAACTTTCCGGAAGCCACCAAGTGGTGTAATGACGCGTTCCAGAGGTTTCCAGCCGACCCGAGGTTTACGGCCTGCCAGCTCTGGCTCATGCTCGCTCCGTCTAATCCGAACCCCAGCATCACTGAGGCGTGGCGGCTTTCCAGGCAGCTTGACTCGCTCGTCCCAAAGACTCCGCAAGGCGAGTTCGAGTCGCGCCTCGCTCGGCTGGTGGTCGGAGGAGTGATCGGCAGAGTGGCGCGGGGGACCGGGATCTCCGCCTCCGGTCCCTATGCCGACAGCGCGCGCCATGTGCTGGAGCGCGCGGCGGATGCCCCCCGGGAGGTCGACCCCACCAAGGAGCTTTTGGGGAACGAGGCGGTTATGCTGACGCGGATGGGAGACCATGCCCAGGCGATCAGACTCCTGAAGCTCTACATGCCCCTTAATCCCGATCATTCCTTCCGGGTCGAGGGCCAGGTCCATTGGTGGTGGCAGGAGCTGCGCAACCTCCCGGAGTTTCAGCCTTTGCTGTCGCGCTGACCCCCGGAGCTGTGGCACCTGCACCGCGAAGCCCTGTGGCTTGAATGCGTCAGTTGACTCCCGGGTTAAGGAACCGTACTATCGGCGCGTGGCTCCTGCGGCCATTCCTGGCTCGCGTCCCAATGACACCCATCGCCGCCTGGTGGAGGCCCGCCCGACGGGGTTGCTCTATTACAGGTAGGTGGCCGCTTTGACTTTCTGAGGAAGGATGACACGATGAGCCGTCGCGTTCTCGCAAGCGTACTCGGTACGCTGGTTCTGGTGGCCTGCCAGGACAGCCAGCGAACAGATTCTCCAATCTCCCCGCCGTCGTTCGACATCTCCGAGGCCCGCTTCGGTAATGGAAATCCCGATTTCTTCTTCTCGACCCCGCTCGCCGCCACGCCCCAAGTGGGCGACGTGGGCTTCGAAGCGGGAGCGGCGAACGCCCGGCTCGTCCCGTACGTCCGGGTCTGCGAAACTGACGGTGCGACGAGTCCCGCCGGCTGCGTGAACGATGTCACCCTGGCGGTCACCGGCTCCTCCACCGGACTCGCGATGACCTACAACTCGAGCAATGAGCTGTACTCGGTCAATTGGGGAACTGGGGCGCTCGATGTGGCGAAGTCCTACCGCATCGAGGTTTGGGCCGCCGCCTTCCAGACGACCGCCGAGAAGACTGCGCTCGGTTTCCGCCCGCTCTTGGGTTGGCGCGACATCCAAAACTCGCCAAGCACGGCCAATTGCGACGGCACGGAGGCCTTCTGCCAAGTCAAATACGGCCGGAATATACCCGTCAAAGCGCGGATCCAGATCGGTGCCCTGTGTGATCCCCCGGGGCTGCGCCCCTGCAACTCGGCCACCCTGGAGGAGACGGTTGGCGGCGATGTCGCCATCTCGACCGACGGAGGGAGCACCTTCAGCGGGGTCCACCAGCCTGGCCAACCGCCGGGCTCGCAGGGCCAGCGTACCATCACGGTGCAGCAGTGCCTGGCAGGGGACCTGAATCCCCGGGCCACTCATCTGATGACTGTCGGGAGCTGCATTACCGTGAGCGCGATACCGGTGCTGACCACCGACCTCACTAACCCCGCCACCGTGGAAGTGTGCGATTTGGCAGGGGACATCATTAGCAGCGGCTTGTCCGAGGAGCAGGAGCAAAGGCTCACCATGCACCGGCTGGACGGCGGTGTGTTGCGCGCGCTGCCGCACGTCGCGGGTTGCGCCATCGTCACGGGCTCGACCTCGCCGACCTTCCGGAGCGTGCTCAAGGAATTCGCCCGTGGGAATCTGGGAGGCGGCATCGGAAAGCTGGCGTCGCTGGTGGGTCCCGCTCCGCTCAACGCTCGCCGCCGGCGGATCAACTTGGGTGGCGGTGGCTCGCCAGCCTATAGTGACTTCGGGTTCGCGCTCCCCTGCAAGATGGCGCCCTACGCCGGCAACGCGCAGACCGGGGCCGTCGGCGCGCTTCTGCCAACCGAGCCGGCCGTCCTCGTCACCGACCTCGCTGGCGATCCCTGCCCCAATACCACGGTGCTATTCGCCACCGCGGACGGCACTCTCGCCCCGACCAGCGACACCACCGGCCCCGACGGGATCGCCAAGGCCGCCTGGACGCTGGGGCCCAACGTGGGTGCGCAGAGCATGACGGCAAGCGGGAAGGGCATAGCCGTCGTGGGCAACGACGGACCGCGCTCGATCTTCGATCCCTTCATGGCCATTCAGCCTTTCTTCAATCCGGCCAACGACCCGGTTCCCAATCCGGAACAACCCGTCATCGTCCAGACGGGCGTCCAAAGCCTGACCGCGAACGGGATCATCCCCTTCGGCTCGGGCGGCTACAGCTATAAACAGGTGGCCTCGAGCAGCGCCTCTCCCGCCAACTGGCAGCTGACTTCATTCAATGAAGCTGCAAATGGGTTTACCGTCGGGACCGGGGTCGCCCCGTTCGCCTCGAGCGGCACGCCGTGCAACTACACGCCCGGCACCGCCTGGGCCAAGAATACCGACATCCTGGTCCGCAAGACCTTCACCCTGGCCAGCGCGGCAACCGTCCAGGTTCGCGTGGCGGTCGATCGCTACGCCAAGCAGGTCTACTTGAACGGGGTCCTCCTGAACCCGACGACGCTCTCGTGGAACGCCTGCGCCGTCCCCGGTGCCGCGAGCAACTTCATCCTCACGGGCCAGGGCAGCGCCGGCAGCAATCTGCTGACCGTTCGGGCGTCGGCGCGGTCCCAGTCGGCGTTCCTCGATCTCAGGGTGGCCGTGCCGTAAAAGCAGTGAACCGTAAACTGTGAACAGTTACTCCTAGACACGAAAAGGGCGGCCCATCCGGACCGCCCTCTTCGTTTCAACCTACCACCTGCCACCTGCCACCTGCCACCTGCCACCTACCACCTGCCACCTGCCACCTGCCACCTGCAGTTCTCACCCCACTACAGCGGGTAAGACGACGATATCTCTTCTCAGCTCTTTCGCCAGCACGTCCGATTTCCGCGTCGCGCCCCAGCATTCCAGCTCCAGATCGGCTCCGCGATGCTTGGGGACCGCGCGGATGGTGAGTTTTCCCTTGGTAAGTCGGGTGGCCACCCGCTCCACCGCGGAGGTGTGGCCGCGGTCGAGGCCGTCCGCCACTCGCAGCAGCCCAGCGAGCCGCCGCACAATCGCTTGTTCCTCCGGTATCAGTCTGGTGAACTCCTTGTGCTTCCGGCTGGGACCCTTCCGGCGGTGATAGCGGCTGATCAGGGCGACGAGATACCGGTCGCGCGAAGTCAGATTGAGCCGTTCGGCATTGAGAATGAGCTGGAAGCTGTGCCGATGGTGCTTCCGGTAGCTCACCACCTGCCCCACGTCGTGAAGCAGGGCAGCCGCCTCGAGCAACGGTCGCTCCTCCGGGTCGGCGCCCAGGTCGTCGCACAGCCGGTCGAACAGGGTCAGCGCGAGCACCCGGACCTGTTCCACGTGACGGCGGTCCACCTGGCAGCGATCGACGAATTCCCGCATGGCCCGGAGCGGATCCGAGGTCCGTGGCGCGCTGTCGCCGATCATCTCGAGCAACAACCCTTCGCGGAGCCCGAAGGCGCTCACGGTCAGGTTGCGGGCCTCGACCAGCTTGAGTAGCTCCGCCGTCACGGCAAGCCCCGCGAGGATGATGTCTGCCCGCTGCGGGTTGAGTCCCGGCACGCTCCGCCGCCGCTCCACGCTGAGTGAGCAGAGCCACTCCAGGAGCTGCTCTACCTCGGCGGTCTTCACGATCTCGCCGTGCACCGCCTCGAAGCCATGCCCCCGCCGTGCCAGGGCCATCCGGCCCAGGTTGGTGAAGGTTCCTCCCGAGCCGACCACCATCACGTTGCTCCACTCCCGCCAGCGCACCGCCTTCTTGAGCTGTTTGTACACTTTGGCCCGGAGCCGCTCGACTTCGCGCTGCCGGGACTTGGTCTCGAAGAGGTACTTCTCGGTGAGCCGTACCGCGCCGAGCGGTAACGAGCGGTTGAGCTCGATCAGCCCGTTGACGGCCCCGATCAGCTCCAGGCTGCCGCCCCCGATGTCGGCCACCAAAGCGCGACCCGAGGTCAGCGGGAAATGATGCGCCACCGAGCGCCAGGACAGCGCCGCCTCGGCGTCGGTATCAATGATCTTGAGGGGAATCCCCACTTCACGGCGCACCCGGTCCACGAAGCTTTTGCCGTTCTCCGCCTCGCGCACCGCGGAGGTCGCCACGGCGGCGATCCGCCGCACGCCGCGTCGCTCAGCCACCTCACGCATCCGGGTCAGCGCCTGAATGGCCCGAGCCATCGCGAACTCGTCCAGCCGGTGCGATTCGGCGAGTCCCGCCGCGAGCCGGGGCTGATCCTTCACTTCGTCGATCACATTGATGCCGCTCTGCGGATCGAACTCCGCGACCAGCAGCCGGATGGAATTGGAGCCCACGTCGATCGCGCCCAGCCGCTCGCCGGGCACTGGTGCCTTGGCGGCCAGCGCAGTGAGATAAGAGCGTCGCATCAGGAGTGCCCGATCATGTCCTCGGCGTGGTGTTTGATGGACTTGCCCTCGACCAGGAAGACCACGTCCTCGCCGATGTTAGTGGCGAGGTCGGCCACCCGCTCGAGATTGCGACTCACCAGGAAAAGCTCCAGCCCGGCCCCGATGCTGTGCGGGTCTTCCATCATGTGCGTCAGCAGGATCCGGAACACCGAGCGGTTGAGCGCGTCTACCTTGTCGTCCCGCATGCACACCTCGCGCCCCGCCACGGCATCTCCCCGCACGAATGCCTCCAGCGCGTCGGCCAGCATATCTCGCGCCATCCGCGCCATTTCCACGATTTCCGGCTCCGGCGCAATCGGGCGCTTCTCGATGAGCCGCTCGGCGGACTGAGCGAGGTTGACGGCGTGGTCGCCCACCCGCTCCAGGTCATTGGAGATCTTGATGGCCGCTACCAACATGCGCAGATCTCTGGCCATCGGCTGCTGCAAAGCGAGCAGATCGATGCATACCTCCTCGATCTCGACTTCCATGCTGTCGATCACCTTGTCGCCGGCAATGACCTCCTTCGCCTTCTCCGGATTGCGCTCGAGCAGGGCCTCGACGGCCAGGCGTAACGCCGTCTCGGCTTCGCCGCTCATGGTGAGCAGGCGAACCTTGACCTGGCTCAGCTCGTCGTGAAAATGCCTGTGGGTTTCCGGGCTCATCCGAATCTCCCCGTAATATAGGCTTCGGTCCGCTCTTCCTTTGGCCGCGTGAAGATTCGTTCGCTCGGACCGAACTCCACCAGCTCACCCTGATAGAAGAAACCGGTCACGTCCGACACCCGCGCCGCCTGCTGCATGTTGTGGGTGACGATGACGATGGTGTACTTCGTCTCGAGCTCGACGATCAGCTCCTCCACCCGCTGCGTGGCGATCGGATCCAGCGCGGAGCAGGGCTCGTCCATCAGCAGGATTTCCGGGTCGTTGCCGAGCGCCCGTGCGATGCAGAGCCGCTGTTGCTGGCCGCCTGAAAGGCCGGTTGCCGGAGCCGAGAGACGGTCCTTCACTTCGTCCCAGAGCGCCGCCTGGCGCAGGCAGCGTTCGACCAGGGCCGGCAGATCGTGTGAGGCAACCAGCGCATTGAGCCGCGGCCCATACGCCACGTTGTCATAGATCGATTTGGGAAACGGGTTGGGGCGCTGGAAGACCATTCCGATCTTCTGGCGCATCGCAACCAGATCGATTCCTGAGGCGAAGATGGACCGGCCGTCTACCTTGATGTCTCCCGCGTAGCGGGCATCCGGGATCAGATCGTTGAGCCGGTTGATCGAGCGCAGAAAGGTGGACTTCCCACAACCCGAGGGGCCGATGATCGCGGTGACCGACCGCACCGGGATGGTGAACGTGATGTCCTTGAGTGCCTGCCGCTCCCCGTAGCTGAACGAGAAGTCGCGCACCTCGATCGAGCCCGCCGCCGCGGGTTCCTGACCCCTGACTCCTGATTCCTGACCACTCGCCACAACCGTCATCCGAACCGTCCGGTGACGTAGGCCTCGGTTCGCGGCTGGCTCGGTGCCGTGAAGAGCTGCCGGGTCGGACCGGTCTCCACCAGCTCACCCAGGTAGAAGAACGAGGTGGTGTCGGATACCCTGGCTGCCTGCTGCATGTTGTGGGTGACGATGATGATCGTGAACTTCTCCTTGAGATTGAACAACAGCTCCTCGATCCGCTGGGTGCCCTGCGGATCGAGTGAGGCCGTGGGCTCGTCCAGCAGCACGACCTCGGGCGCCGGCGCCACGGTGCGGGCGACGCAGAGTCGCTGCTGCTGTCCTCCCGACAGGGCGATCGCGCTGGTCTGGAGCCGGTCCTTCACTTCTTCCCAGAGGGCCGCAACCGTCAGCGCCTGCTCCACCTTTTCGTCCAGCAGCTTGCGCGCGACCCCACCGTCCAGCTTGAGTCCCGCAGCGACGTTGTCATAGATGGACATCGTGGGAAACACGGTGGGCCGCTGAAACACCATACCCACTTTTCGCCGCAGCCGCCGCAGATCGACCCGCGAAGCATACACGTCTTCGCCATCGAGCAGCACTCCTCCCTCGGCGTGCGCGCCGGGGGTTTCCTCGTGCATCCGGTTGAGCGTGCGCAGGAAGGTCGTCTTCCCGCAGCCCGAGGGTCCGATCAGCGCGTGAATCTGATTCGGCGCGAAACCGACCGAGACCCCGCGTACGGCGGCGGTCGGTCCATAGTACGCTGTGAGCCCCACCGTCTCGATGCGGGGGCGCAGCGGTTCAGCCTGGGGCATCGAAGCGGCGACGGGTGGCGAGTCGGGTCGCGATGCTGAGAACCAGGACAACCAGGATGAGGACGAGGGCTGTAGCCCAGGCCAGGCGGTGCCAGTCGTCATAGGGGCCGGTGGCATAGGTGTACACGACCAGAGGAAGGGCGGCCATAGGCTGCGCCAGATTGGTGCTCAGGAAGGCGCTGCCCAGCGCGGTAAAGAGCAGGGGAGCGGTCTCGCCCGCGATCCGCGCGACGGCGAGCAGCACGCCCGTAACGATGCCGGGCATACAGGTCCGCACCACGATGCCGAGGCTGGTCCGCCAGCGCGGATAGCCCAAGGCCAGCGCCGCTTCCCGCAGCGAATGGGGAACCAGTTTGATCATCTCTTCGGTGGTCCGCATCACCATCGGAACCATGAGCACGGCGAGCGCGGCGCTTCCCGCAAAGCCGGAAAAGTGCCCCTGCTTGGCCACGATCCAGGTCCAGGCAAAGACGCCGACCACGATCGACGGCGTACCGTTCAGCACGTCGGCGATGAACCGGGTCGCCTTGCCCAGCCGGCTCGCAGGCCACTCGGCCACGAAGATTCCTGCCCCGATGCCGATGGGCAGACCGATCAGGCAAGCCGCACCCACCATCATCAGAGTGCCCACGATGGCATGGGCGACGCCGCCACCGCTTTCTCCGGCCGGGACCGGTAGCTTCGTGAAGAATCCCAGGTTGATGCTGCTGGCGCCCTTGATGACGACGGTGGAAAGGATCACGAGGAGCGGCAAGACCGACAGCACCGCACAGACCACCAGCACTCCCACCATGATCCGGCTCTTCCAGCGCCGCCACCGGCGTCTCATAGCGCCGCTCCGCCGCTGGGCTGGCCCTTCGAGACCTTCCAGATCAGGATCCTGGCGAGCGCGTTCACGACGACTGTGACCCCAAACAGCACCAGCGCAACGTATGCCAGTGCCGAGAAGTGGATCGGCGTTGCGGCCTCGGTGAACTCGTTCGCGATCGCCGCGGCCATGGTGTATCCAGGCGCGAAGAGCGAGGCGGCGATGGTATGGCTGTTTCCGATTAACATCGTGACCGCCATGGTCTCACCCAGCGCCCGCCCCAGCCCCAGAATGATCGCGCCCACGATGCCGGAGCGTGCGTAGGGGACCACGGCGGTCCAGGCGGCCTCCCAGCGGGTGGCGCCCAGCGCGAGGGCGGCTTCCCGCTGGCTCGACGGCACCGCCCGCAGCACCTCCCGGCTCACCGACATTATGTACGGCATCACCATGATGGCGAGGATGATTCCGGCCGAAAGCATAGAGGGGCCATAGATCGCGCCCTGAAAGAACGGCAGGAACCCCAGGGCTCCTTTCAGAAAAGGAAAGACCGTCCGGCTGAGCAAGGGGATCAGGAAGAAAATGCCCCAGAGGCCATACACCACGCTGGGAATCGCAGCCAGCAGCTCCACTACGAAAGCAATCGGACGCCGGATGGCCATGGGAGCGAATTCGGTGAGATAGATCGCGACCCCGAGTGAGAGCGGGACCGCGATCAGCAGCGCCAGCACGGACGAGACCAGCGTCCCGAAGATCAGGGGCAGCGCGCCGAACTGGTTGGCGACCGGATCCCAGGTCGAGGTGCGGAGGAAATTGAAGCCGTACTGGCTGATCGCCAGGCGGGAGCCCGAGATGAGCTCCCAGATCAGGAAGCCCATCAGAACCGGCACCGCCAGCGCCGCGAGTGAAAGCACGCCCCGGAAAAGCCGATCGCCCGCCGCAAAGCCGTACAGGCGTGCGGCGGGCGATCCCCGGGTCTCTTCCTGGGCCGCGGCCGGAATCGTGGTCATTGCCGCGGGATTTTACCGGTCTCCCTGTGGAATCTGGTAACGGTTACGTAACGGACTCGTAACGGAATCAGGTCACCGGCTTGCCCCCACCCTTGAGCGTCTTGATCCGTTCCTTGACCAGCGCCACGACAGGCTGGGGCAGGGGGGCGTACTGCAGCGCCGCCGCCATTTGCTGGGCTTCATCCGTGATCATCCACTCCAGGAAGGTCTTGAGCGCCTTTGCCTTGGCCGGATCCTTCATGTCGGGCCGCACCAGGAGCCAGGTGAACGACGCGATGGGATAGGCATCGGCTCCCGGCGCGTTGGTGATCGAGACCCGGAAATCCGTGTTGGGCTCGAACGTCGCGCTGGCTGCCGCGGCCGTGACCGAATTCAGCGACGCCTGGACGAAACTCCCCGCCGAGTTCTTGATCTGGGCATAGGGGAGCTTGTTGGAGATCGCATAGATGAGCTCCACGTATCCCAGCGATCCCGGAAGCTGCTTCACCTGCTGCGTAACGCCTTCATTGCCCTTGCCGCCGAGTCCCACCGGCCAGTTGACCGAGGTGGCATTGCCGACTTTCTCTTTCCACTCCGGGGAGAGCTTCGATAAATAGTCGGTCCAGATATAGCTCGTCCCCGATCCATCCGAACGATGCACCACGATGATATCGGTGTTCGGCAGCCTCACCCCTGGATTGGTCCCGGCGATGGCCCGGTCATTCCATTTGGTGATCTTGCCCAGGAAGATATTCGCGACGGTCGTCCCGTCGAGCTTAAGCGGCGTCGCGCCGAGTTCCGGAAGGTTATACGTCACCACGACCCCGCCCATCACGGTCGGGATGTGGAGCACCTTGCCCTGCACCGCGTTCATCTGGTCCGGCGTCATCGGGCCGTCGGTGGCGCCGAAGTCTACCGTCCCCTCGGTGAACTGTTTGATGCCGCCGCCCGAGCCGATCGATTGGTAATTGATCTTGACCCCGGTCTTCGTTGCATAGGTGTTGAACCACTTGTCGTAGATGGGGTAGGGGAACGTGGCCCCGGCCCCAGTCAGGGCTTGCGCCAGCACGGGAGGCGCCTCTTTGGCGCAGGCGATCCCCGCGAGAGCCAGGCAGGTAAAAATCAGCGAGCGACGCATACGAGCTCCTTAGAAAGTGAACTGCACCTGTAAGAGTGCCTGGGAGCGGAACGCTTCGAGCGCGGGGGCCGTCCGGTCAACGTGGTCGATGCCAGCCAGCACGCGCAAATTGCCGGAGTGCTGATAAGCGACCCCTCCGATGAACCGCGTCGAGCGGTCATCGTCGGCATCGGTGTTGGGATCGGTCGAGTCAAGCCGTCCGATGACCTGAAGTTTTGTCCTGGGCACCCGCAGTACACCAAAGAAGCTCAGCACCCGCCCCTTCTTTTCGGCGCCCACCGGGTCCGTGACCGAATCCTTGGTTGCCGCCGCCTCGGCGGCCAGCGTCAGGACCTTCGACCGATACGAGAGCATGCCGATATAGCGCTGCCGCGCTCCGCCTCCGGTCGGCTTGCCGTATTGGGCATAGCCCGTCAGCCGTAACCCGCCGTCCCGGCCCCCCTCGTCGGTTCCCAGGATGCGGAACGACGCCCGGCCCATCAGGTCTTTCCGCTGGTCCCCGGGCGCCTTGTTGTAGTTCTCTCCGTTGTACACGCCGATCTGAAAGTTGAAGCGGTCGAAGTCGAACATCCCATCGATGCCCGCTCCGAAATCCGAGGAGGACACGTAGCCGGCGCGCTCCATCGCCATCGAGCCCTGCATCCGGTAATCCCAGAGATGTTCTTCCCAATCGAGCCATGGCGTATGGATCTGGCCGAGCTTGAAGGTCAGCGGGCTCTTGCCGTCGTTCGGCGTCCAGCTCGCGAAGGCGTATTTCAGCCGGTACGCCAGCGACCCGTCGGTATTGCGATAGATGTCCGCGGTGACTCGAGTGTTGATCCCGTAGGCAAACTTGCCGAGGACGTTGAGGTAGGCCCGGGTGATGT
>DASYTT010000050.1:0-2219 GCA_036002045.1 Gemmatimonadales bacterium | reverse complement strand
GCGCGGTATCGGGGCTTCCCTCGATGACGGCTTTCCGGTAGAGGGCGCGCAGAAACAGGCTGCGGTTCTGAGGAGCTTCGCGTGCGATCCTGCTTCGCAACAGGAGCTCGGCGGCTTCCAGCCGGAACGCAGCTTCCGAATAGTCGTAGTGAATGCCGGCCGGACCGTCCAGCGCTTTCAAAGGCATGAACGTCACGGTCGTTCCGAAGGCGACGCTCTCGATCTCCTTCCAGAGGTCGGGCCGGCTGTCGAAGATCAGCGGCAGCCAGTGGGTCTCGTGGTAGCGGAAATCCTGTAGCACGACGCGCGAGCGCCCCGGGACGAGGTGCTTGCCGAACCCCTTGAAGATGGCATTGGTCAGCTCCCAGGATTTTGCCGCGTCCACGAACAGAATCTCGATCGGCCCGCCCTCCCACGTGTAGCTCAGCAGGTCCTGCTTATGGGCCTCGATCCAGGGTGCGTAGTCCCCGATTTCCTGCATGAAGGTGGGCAGGAAATCCGCTCCACCCTTGAGCTGCTCATGCGCGACCGCCTCCATATAGCTAGGCTCCCATTCCCACTCGAACAGATCGAAACTCTGGACCTTGCCAGTCTTGCCCGTCCTCCGAAGTCCCTCCGCGAGGGCGGCACTGCTGCTGCCGAACCAGGGGCCGAGGTCGATCACCGCTCCCCACCCTTCGTATCGCTCGGCGGTCAGCCAGATGAGGTATTGCTTCTCCTCATCGGAGAGCATCGACCGCATCCGCGTCAGTTCGGATGGCAGGCTCAGCTCAGTCCATGGGTTCTGACTTGTGCTCATGGTGATTCCCGCTTGAAGGAGCCGCTGCCTCCGTTACCTGCATCCCGCTCTGTGAGGAGCGTTTGGACTCGCTCATGGAAAACCGCCGCGCAGCTCCCGGCGTCGAAGAGCCGGCGCACCTTGGCACTCGCCTCGCGGCCCAGCCGCTCGCGCCTCACTGGGTCGAGCAGGAGGGTCTCGATCGCGTCGGCCAGGGCGGCCGGATTCCGCTGCGGGACCAGCAGCCCGTCGTGCCCGTGCTCGATCACCTCGGGGATGGAGCCCGCGTCGGTCGCCACGGCGGGCAGGCCGGTGGCCATTCCCTCGAGCAGCGCCGTCGGAATGCCGTCCTTGTCGCCGGAGTCGGTCTCCACGAAAGGCGCCACGAAAAGGTGCGCAAGCCCGAGCAGCCGCTGCACCCCCTCGAGCCCCTGCCGCCCCTCGAGATGCACCGTTCCCCACAGGTTCAGCTCGGTGATCCGCTGATCCAGCTTCTCCTTGTATTCGCGGCTCGCCACGCTCCACTCATCGGGGGCGCCAACGAGGTGCGCCTCGACCCGGCGCCCCCGCTCGCGCAGCAGCTGGACGGCCTCGACCAGGTCGAGCAGGCCCTTCTTCGGCTCGATGCGGCACACCGAGATCAAGCGGAAAGGTGCGCCCTCCGGCGGCTCGGTCCGCTCCAACTCGGCAAAGGTGTCGGTGTCGATGCCGTTGGGCTTTACAACGATGCGGCCGGGGTCCGCGAGGGGGGCGAACTCCATCAGTTCCCGCTTGATCCGCTCTGACGTCGCCACGACCACATCGCAAAGCTCGAGGTGTAGCGGAACGATCTTGAGCTCGTAATCCTTGAGCATGTGGTCGGCGTAACTGGAAATGCCCCGGGGGATGTCCAGCAGGTAGCCCGCGATGAGCGCCATGAGCGAACGATCGTAGAAAAAATACGAATGCAGATAGGCCGGGCGGTATGCCTCCACCATGCGTGTGAACGAAAAGGCCTCCAGGAAATTGCCGTGCGCCATCAGGTCCTGCGGCGACAGGCCCGAGGCGCTGCAGAGCTTGCCGACGAGTGTCTCCAGCTTCTCTGGCATCCGGCGGCGATAGTGCGCGAAGTCCCGCGCGTGCATTTTCCGATTGAGCAACAGGCGGCGTTTGGCCTTCCATAGCAGAGCGAACGGCTTGGGCAGCTGGTCCCGCGGGTCGAGCTTGGAGTAAATGAGCCGCACCGCGAATCCCTGCTCGGCCAGGGAGCACAGCTCCTGGTAGACGAACGTCTGGGAGTAGATCGGGAAGTTCCAGCAGATGGTGGTCACCATCCGGCGTTGCTTGGGAGCGCTCAGCCAGCGCTCCACGGCCAATCGAGCAAGGCCGACCTGCTGGCCGAGGTTCGTCGCCATGGCGTGCGCCGCCGCGAGCGGCTTGCGCAGCCGGAGCCGGTTGAGGG
>DASYTT010000049.1:0-2640 GCA_036002045.1 Gemmatimonadales bacterium | reverse complement strand
GGGAAGAACGCGCTCCGACTCGCGCCGCCGCTGGTGGTGGATGAGCGGGATGTGGCGGCGGCGCTGGATATCCTCGATCAATGCCTGAGCGAGCTCGACTGAAGCAGCCAGGGCGTCGGCTCCCTGGGGCCCTGAGCGTGGTGTTTCTCCTGGCGCCGCAAGCCGCCGCCCAGCGTGCGCCCGTGCTCCAGCAGATCCGGGTCCCGCATTCCTATTACTACCGCGAGATGTACCTGCCGCAGCTCACCAGCGGTCCAAGCTCGGTCGCGTGGTCACCCGATGGGAAGGAGTTGGTGTACTCGATGCAGGGCTCGCTCTGGCGCCAACGAGTGGGCAGCACCGAAGCCGTGCAGCTCACCGATGGGCCGGGTTATGACTATCAGCCGGACTGGTCGCCGGACGGCCGCTATGTAGTGTATTCCAGCTACCGGAACGATGCCTTGGAGCTGGACGTGCTCGCGCTCTCTTCCGGAACGAGTACTCCGCTCATCAGCGATGGCGCGGTGAATCTGGATCCGCGCTGGTCGCCGGACGGGACGCGGATTGCCTACGTCTCCACGACCTATCAGGGACGCTGGCACCTCTACGTCGTGCCGGTGCAAGCCGGCCGCGTGGCGGAAATGCCGAGCCGGATTACCGAGGACAATGACAGCGGGTTACCACGCTATTACTACAGCCGCTTCGACCATTATCTCTCCCCGACCTGGTCGCCCGACGGCAAAGAGCTCCTGCTCGTCTCGAATCGCGGTCAGGTCTGGGGCACTGGCGGACTGTGGCGTATGGAGGCGCGGGCGGGCGCGCCCCTGCGGGAGATCCGTGACGAAGAAACGACCTGGAAGGCGCGGCCCGACTGGGCGCGTGACGGCAAGCGAGTGGTGTACAGCTCCTACCTCGGCAGGCAGCGCAACCAGCTCTGGCTCACCACCAGCGAGGGCGGCGACGCCTTCGAGCTGACCTACTGCGAATGCGATCACACCGCGCCCCGCTGGGCGCCGGATGGGCGCCGGATCGCCTTTATCAGCAATGAGGACGGCAACACGTCGCTCCGGATTGTGAGCGTGCCAGGCGGCGAGATGCAGGTGGTGCAGGCGAAGTCCCGCCGTTACCTGCGCCCGACCGGGACACTCCGCATCGCGCTCGCTGACGCGGGGGGTGGGCCTGCCGCGGCGCGGGTGTCGGTCACTGGCGCCGATGGTCGGGGCTGGGCGCCCGGTAATGCCTGGCGTCATGCGGACGATGGCTTCGACCGCGCCGACCGAAAGTTCGAGCTGACCTATTTTCACGCGAACGGCGCGGCCACCCTGACGCTGCCCGCCGGGGAGTACACGGTGGCGGTGACCAAGGGTCTGGAGTTTGGCCGCCAGGAGCGCAAGGTCACTGTCACCGCCACTGCCACTGCCACTGCCACTGCCACTTTGTCGTTTCACCTGGCACGTCTGGTGGACCTGCCCGCCAGAGGCTGGTGGAGCGGCGACCTGCACGTGCACATGAACTACGGCGGCGCCTATCGCAACGATCCAGTCCGGCTGCGCTTCCAGGCTGAGGCCGAGGATCTGCACGTGGTGGAGGACCTGATCGTGAACAAGGAGCAGCGGATTCCCGATCTGGCGCTCTTTCGGGCGCGGCCGGATCCGGTTTCGACCGCGCAGACCATCATCAAGCACGACGAGGAGTACCACACCTCGAGCTGGGGCCACAGCGCGCACCTGGGCCTGACCCGCGGGCTGATCCTGCCGAACTATGCGGGTTATCCCAATACCGCGGCCGCCAGTCTCTATCCCGACAACACCACGATCTTTGATCTCTCGCACGCGCAGGGTGCGATTGCGGGTTATGTCCACCCCTACGAGGAGGTTCCCGACCCTGCCTCGCCCGAGCCGCTGACGCACGCGCTGCCGGTCGATGTGGCGCTTGGCACGGTGGATTACCTGGAGGTGGGCGGATTCAGCGACCACCTGGCCACTGCGGCGGTCTGGTACCGGCTGCTCAATGCCGGCTTCCGGCTTCCCGCCGGCGCGGGGACGGATGCGATGGCCAACTTTGCTTCGCTGCATGGGCCGGTGGGCATGAACCGCGTCTTCGTCCGCTCGGGGCCGGTGCTCGCTTACCGCGGCTGGCTTGCGGCGCTCAAGGCGGGGAAGACCTTCGTGTCGAACGGGCCGCTGCTTGCCTTCTCGCTCGACGGGCACGAAGCGGGAGATGAGCTGCGGTTCCCGGCCGGCGTGCACCAGCTCATCGCACGAGTCTCGCTGCGCTCCAACGTACCGGTGGAGCGGCTGGAGATCGTGACCAACGGCGTGGTGCTGGCGCCGATTCCGCTGAGTCCCGATGGGACCCGCGCCGATGCGGCGATTCCGTTGCCGGTGACCCGCAGCGGCTGGTTCACGCTGCGAGCCTACTCGCGGCACTCGCATCCTGCGGTCCTCGATATTTATCCGTTCGCTACCACGAGCCCGATCTACGTGACCGTGGCTGGCCAGCAGATCCGTTCCACCGAAGCCGCGCGCTGGTTCGTGCGCTGGATCGAGCGGCTGGAGCAAGCGGCGGGTGCGCACAGCGGGTGGAACGATGCGGCCGAAAAGGCGGAAGTCCTGGGCCATCTGGCCGAGGCCAAGCGGGTGTTCCAGCTGCGGGCGCAGC
>DASYTT010000048.1:0-20317 GCA_036002045.1 Gemmatimonadales bacterium | reverse complement strand
AGCCCGATGTGCGCGCCCGGGCGATCGAAGCGCTGCACGAGATGGACCTGCCTAACCCGCCGGCCGGACTGCTCGACGCGCTGCGCGACCCCAGCGCCGAGGTGCGCCACCAGGCGGTGCACGCCGTCGGCCACTTCCAGGACGCGCGCGCCGTGCCGGTGCTGCGCACCCTGCTCGAGGATCCCAGCGGGGAGGTCCGCGAAGCCGCGGTCGAGGCCCTGTCCGAGATCCGCAACGAGCCCGCGATCGAGGCCCTGATGGCCGCGCTCAAGTCCAAGGACGCCAAGGTCCGCCGTGCCGCGGCCGATGCGCTCGGCCAGCGAGAGAGGTAGCGCCATGAAAAGAGCCGTTCTGCCCCTGCTCGTTCTCGCTCTGAGTGGCGCCGCAGCCGCCCAGCCACCCCACACCGGCCCGGACAGCGCCCGCGTCGAAGCCTTCCTCGGCGCGTTGCGCGCCGCGGACCCCATGCTCTGCGAGATGGTCGCCGATCAGGTCGGCAATTTCTGGAATTCCTACGGGGACTTCCACGTGGGGCTGCTCTCCGACGCCTCGCGCGACTGGGAGCCCGCCCGCGACTCGCTCTACAGTGCGCCCAGCAATTCCGCGGCGCTCCGCCGGATCGCGCGGGGGCTCGACGACACGAATGCCTGCGTGCGCCGCGCCGCGGCCAAGCTGCTGGGACACGGCAAGCACCCGCAGAGCATCGCGGTGATCCGGGATGCGCTGCGGAGCCCGTCGGCGCGAGTGCGCGAGGCGGCGGCCTTCGCCGCGGGGCACGCGGAGCCCGTCGAGTTGGCCGACGAGCTCACCCGGGCCACCCGGGACCAGAGCGTCGCGGTCGTGGTCATGGCCACCTGGGCGCTCGGAGAGCTGGAGCGCCGCGAGGATGTGGGCCGGCTGGCCGAGCTCACCCGCCACAACGAGGTCAGGGTGCGCCGGGCCGCGGCGCACGGATTAGGGCAGATCGAGGACGCGCGGGCCCTCCCCGCGCTGCATCCCCTGCTCAAAGATCCGGATGAGGGCGTCCGCCTGCTCGCCGCCGAAGCAGTGGGGGACATCGAGAGCCCCAGCTCACTCGAGCCGTTGCTGGGCGCGCTCGGCGACGCTTCGGCGCGGGTTAGGGCTGCTGCAGCGCATGGGCTGGGTCAAATCGAGCAGCCCCGCGCCGCGCCGGCGCTGGGTCGCGCCCTGAACGACCGGGACCGGGAGGTCCGGCTCGCTGCCGCGGAGGCGCTCGGAGATCTCGACGAGCTCGACAGCGCGCCGGCCGAGCTGATCGCCGCCCTGAGCGGCGCGGACCCCGAGCTCCGCAAAGCCGCGGCAGAGGCGCTGGGGAACATCCCCGACCCGCGCGCGATTGACGCGCTGGGGCGCGCCCTCTCCGATGCCGACCGGGAGATCCGCGCCGCGGTAGTGGAAGCGCTCGCCCACATCGAGGATGAGCGGGTGACGCCCCACCTGCTCCGCGCGCTCAAGGACAGCGATCGCGAAGTGCGCAAGCTGGCCGCGGAAGCACTCGGCGAACGGAAATAGCCGTCCCCACCGACCGCCCGACCGCCTGACCGCCAGGAGGGCGACCCCGGCCGGCGCGTCGGGCCAGCTGGTGAGTGGGGCGCGCCGGACGGGATTCTCCCCTAGGGCGCGTAAGTGGAGCGCTCGGTTCCCGGTCTCGGAGCTAGCCCGCAGCGGAACTTCAGCGCCCGAGGAGAATCCCGTCCCAGCGCCTGTTAACATCGTCGGTCAGCCGCACCGCCGCACTGCCGTCACCGCCCGAGAGGGTGTCAAGCGATTCTCGCCGCCCGAGCTGATCGCCGCCCTGAGCGGCGCGGACCCCGAGCTCCGCGCCGCTGTGGTAGAGGCGCTGGCGCACATCGAGGACGCGCGGGTGATGCGCCCCACTTGCTCCACGCGCTCAAGGACAGCGATCGCGCAGTGCGCAAGCTGGCCGCGGAAGCACTCGGCGAACGGAAAGAGCCGTCCCCACCGACCGCCCGACCGCCTGACCGCCAGGAGGGCGACCCCCCCGGCCGGCGCGTCGGGCCAGTCTGGTGAGTGGGGCGCGCCGGATGGGATTCTCCCTAGGGCGCGTAAGTGGAGCGCTCGGTTCCCGGTCTCGGAGCTGGCCCGCAGCGGAACTTCAGCGCCCGAGGAGAATCCCGTCCCAGCGCCCGAGCCAGGTCGTCTTCAGCGCTTCGCCGCGGCCATCCGCGCCCGAAACTCCGTGATCCAGTTCGGCACCACCACCAGCTGATAGTTGCTGGAGACCGTGCCGGCGGTCAGCAGTCGCCCGTCGGGGGTGACCTCGAAGCCGGAGAAGACGGATTGTCCGCTGAGCGCATTCCGGAACACCGTATCACGCGACACGACCCGCGGCACCCCCGCGGTCTCCAGGCGGGCCGCAAGCACCGCATCGCCGCTTCGGTAATACACCCGGCTCCCGTCCCCCGACCAGGTCGGCGCGGTCCCCCCGCCCGCCGAGATCTGGACTTTGGCGGTGGCATCGGGATAGGAGCGCACGTAGACCTCCGACCGTCCTGACTCCGAGCTTGCGAGTGCCACCCAGCGTCCATTCGGTGAAAACCTCGCCGAAACGTCGGTGGCCACGGTCGCGACAAAGGGCCGCGAGGCGGCGCCGGAATCGAGCCCGACTCGCCTCACGTCCCAGCCCCCTTCGCCCAGGACCTGGATCAGCAGCGACTTGCCGTTGGGCGAGAGGTCGGCATCCACCAGCAAACCCGGATACTGGGTGAGCTGCTCGGGTGGCGTCGCCGCCTCCACTGGTTGGGCCCAGACCGCGCCCCGCGCGGACGAGCCCGTGGCGGTGTACAGGATCCGTTTGCCGTCGCGGGTCCAGCGGACCGAGGTGACCGTTTCGGCCGAGGTGAACCGGGACAGAGTCCCCGTCTCCAGGTCCTGGATCCAGACATCGGTCTTACCGCGGTCCGTGACGAGCACGGCGATCCGCTTGCCGTCCGGGGAGAGCACCGGGTTGACGAAACCGCGCACCTCGTTGCTGATCGCGCGGCTGGTCCCGTCGCGTGTCGTCCACGTCAATCGGGTGCGGAGCGTGCCGAGGCTGGATACCAGCGCCCCGCCCTGGGAGATGAAGATCTCCGAGTTCCCGTTGTTGTTGGGTAAGACCAGAACCGGATCGTGCACCGGCACCGGCATTCCCCGTACCTTACCCGACCGGTCGAGCTGGACCGCCTTGACGGCCCCATCCATCTGAAGGTACACCAGCGCGCCGTCGAGCAGCGCGAGGGGGCGGATGGCCTTGAGATCGAGCGGTATCACCTTGCCGTCGTCCAGCGAGGTCAGCCCGAGCCGCGCCGTGGCGAGCGTGCCGAACCAGCGAGTGAAGACGATGGTGCGCCCGTCGGGAAACGCGATGGGCCAGAGATGATCCTGCTCCCCCTGCGCCGTATCCGGCGCGGTCAGCGAGGTGCGCTCGCCACCCGCGGTGCTTACCCGCGAGAGCCCATGGATCTCGTTGGTCGCACCGACCACGAGCTCCCCGGACATGGTCCAGGTAGCGCCGTTCGCCGAGGCACCCTCCGAAATCGTGACCGGCGCGCTGCCGTCGAGCCGGACTTTCTTTTCCTTGCCGTCGCTCTCGAACGCCAGCCATTGTCCATCCGGTGAGAAGTGCGGCTGCCTGCCGCCCGCGGTTCCCGGAATCGGGCGGGCCTCGAGCTGATCCAGCCGCCGCGAGTACAGGCTGATCGCACCGGCCGGATCGCGCGCCGGATACACCAGCATGCCGCCGTCGGGCGATAGTGCCGCCGGCCAGGGGGTGCCCTCCACGGCGGTTGCACTATCGCTGCCGCCGAAGAGAAAGCGAACCGGCGGGAGCGAGGCCTCCACCGCCGGGCGCCGGAGCCGGGTTAGGGCGAAGCCGAGCGACGCGAGAGCGAGGATGCTGAGTCCGAGGACCAGGGGGTCGCGGAGCCGGGCGCGCCAGCCGGCGGTACGCGCCGGGGCCTGCCACGCCGCGCCCGTCGCCGCGCGCGTCGCTCCCCTGCCCTGCAACGCCTCGGCGAATTCGCGCGCGGTGGCGTAGCGATCGGCGGGCAGCTTCTCGAGCGCGTGCTCGAGCGCCGCCTCGACGTGCTCGGGCACCGCGGGCCGGGCGGTGCGCGCCGGCCGGGGCCGCTCGGTCAGCACCCGCGCGATGATCGCCTGCGAGGTGTTGCCGATGTGGGGCGGTTCCCCCGTGAGCATCTCATAGGTGACCGCCGCAAGTGAATAAATGTCGCTCCGCCCGTCGATCGCCCGGTCGCCGGTGGCCTGCTCGGGGCTCATGTACTGCGGGGTGCCGAGCGACAGCCCGGTCTGGGTGATCCGGTTGCCGCCCGCCTTGCTCACCGCCAGTGCGATCCCGAAATCGGCGACCACCGGCTGTCCCGCCTGCAGCAGGATGTTCTCCGGCTTGAGATCGCGGTGGATCACCCCGTGCCCGTGCGCGTAGTCGAGCGCCTTGGCCGCGGCCACCGCGATGTGCACCGCATCCTCGATCGGGAGCTGCTTCTCGCGCTCCAGCCGCGCCCGCAGGGATTCGCCCTCCACGAACGGCATCACGTAGAACAGGTGGCCGTTCGCTTCGCCGCTGTCGAAGAGCGGGAGCAGGTTGGGATGCTGCAGGTTGGCGGTGACCTTGATCTCCGCCAGAAAGCGCTCGACGCCCAGCACCGCGCCCAGCTCCGGGTTCAAGAGCTTGAGGGCGACGGGACGCTCATGCCGGAGATCGCGCGCCAGGTAGACCGTGGCCATGCCACCGGCCCCGATCTCGCGCTCGATGGTGTAGCGATCCGCGAGGGCGCGCTTGAGCTCCGTAAGACCGTGCATAGGTGAGTCAGGGAACGTACCCGCGCTGTGCGGGAATCGCCAGCAACCGAGCGCAGCCCTGGGTCGGGTCGCGCAGGACGAGGCTCCGCGGGCAACCGGGGCCGGCGAGCGGAAGTATGGCGCGCAGGTTGTCCGGCGCAGGGGTGGGACTCCCCATAGGGCGCGTTAGGACGGGTGATCTGTTCCCACGGGAAGAGCTCCGTTGTCCTACAGCGCCCGTAGGGGAGTCCCACCCCGAGCCGGGAGCGAGCCAAGCCCTGCCGCACCGCTCGCCGAGCCAGGTCGCCAGAGGAGAATCCCGTCCCAGCGCCCGCTAATCAGGGCGAGACTACTTTGCCGCCCAGCATGACCCAGCTAACCCGCTCGGTCGCAGTGATGTCTGTCAGCGGATTGCCGGGCACCGCAATCAGATCGGCGAGCCTCCCCGCCTCGATCGCGCCCCGATCGCTGACCCCCAACAGGTCCGCGGCCCGGAGCGTCGCGGTGCGCAACGCCTCGATCGTCGTCATGCCGAGCTTCACGTAGACCGCGAACTCCTTGGCGTTCTCGCCGTGGGGAAAAACCCCCGCATCGGTTCCGAACGCGATCTTGACCCCCGCCCCGATCGCCTTGCGCAGGCTCTCCCGCGCCAGCGGCAGGATCTTCTCGGCCTTGGCGCGGATCGGGGGCGGCAGCACGGCCAGATTGATCCGGTCGACCAGATAGGTGGTCGGCACGAGGTAGGTGCCCTTCTCCTTCATCAGGGCGATCGCCTCGTCATCGAGCTGGGAGCCGTGCTCGATCGACGCCACCCCGGCCCGCACCGCGGCCTTGATGCCGTCGGTGCCGTGAGCGTGCGCAGCCACCTTGATGCCGTGACGCGCCGCCTCGTCCACCATCGCCTTGACCTCCTCGTAGCTGTACTGCTGCGCCCCGACCGGCCCCTCGAGCGACAAGACGCCTGCCGTCGCGCAGGTCTTGATGACCTGGGCGCCATACTTGATCTGGTAGCGCACCGCCTCGACCACTTCCCACGGGCCGTTGGCGATGCCGTCTTCCGGGCCACGCTCGAGCACGCCCGGACGGAAGCCGGTGGCGTCGCAGTGGCCGCCCGTGATGCCGATCGGATTGCGGGACGGGACCACGCGGGGACCCACAATGATTCCCCGCGCGACGGCTTTGCCGAGTGCCACGGTGACGTCACCGCCATAGTCGCGCACCGTGGTGAACCCCGCCCGCACGGTCTTCTGCGCATTGGCCGCTGCGTTGAAGGCGAAGTCCGACTCGGTGAAGCGCACCGGTTCGGTGAACGAGGTCGCCGAGATCTCGCTCGCCAGGTGGGTGTGCATGTCGATGAAGCCGGGGAGCAGCGTCACGTCGCCCAGCTCGATGGTGCGGGCGCCCGCGGGCGGCGCGCTCGGGTTCACCATGGTGATCTTGTCGCCCTGGATCACTACGACGGCGTTGGTGACCAGGCGGCCGCTGCTGACGTCGAGCATGCGGGCGGCGCGGACGACCACCGGTTGAGTGTCCTGGGCCTGGGCGGACGTTGCGAGCGAGAGGGCTGCGAGCAGGAAGAGTCGGGTGCGCATCTGGGCTTTGCGGGATAGGGTCGGGCAGGAATCTACTCCCTTCCGGCCGACCTCCCACCAGAAAGGGTATCTTGGGGTATGCTCCGCAGGGCCCTGTTCCTCCTCGGCACGGCCGCCGCCGCCGGCTGCGTTTCTGACGGAGGCGTGGGGACCGGCGAGATCAGCCTGGCGATCCTGCCGCAAAGCGCCGGCGTCGCCGTCGGCGGCTCGACCACCGTCGCGATAACGCTAACCCGCACCGGCAGCTTCAGCGGCATCGTGGACCTGTCGGTTACCGGCGCGCCGGCCGGGGTCACCGGTGGCTTCTCCAACCTCCAGACCAGCGGCCGGGTGACCACCGCGACGCTCACGCTCAGCGTGACGGCCGCCGCGACGCCGGGCAGCTACACGCTCGTGGTCCACGCCTCGGGGACCGGCGTCACGGAAGCCCTCGCGGTGTTTTCGCTGACCATCACCTAGACGGTTGCTCGTCCCCAGACTGATGCGTGCCACTCTGCTGCACAACAAGGACGCCGGGCGTGCCGGCTCCGCCCCCTCCAAAAAGGAGCTGCTCAAGCTCCTCGAGGGGGCAGGCTACAAGGTCAGCTACCAGTCGACCAGGAAGCCGGGGGTCGAGCAGGCGCTCGAGGATCCGGGCGACTTGCTGGTGATCGCCGGCGGGGATCGCACCGTAGGCAAGGTGCTGCGCCGCCTGGAGCGCCGCGACGTGCCGCTCGCCCTGATTCCGCTGGGCACCGCCAACAACATCGCGACCGCGCTGGGCGTCACCGGCACGCCCGAAGCCATCCTCACTCGCCTCGCCGATGCCCGCCGCCGCCGCCTCGATCTCGGCATCGCGCGGACCGCGGGCGGCGAGCGCCGCTTCGTGGAGTCGGCGGGACTCGGGCTCTTGGCGGAGTTCCTCAAGCATTCGGCGGAGAGCGACGACCCGGCCTCGCGCCAGGAACGCCTGCAGTTCGGGCTCAAGCTGCTCCAGCACTTGGCGACGCGCGTCCGGAGCCGGCTCTGCCGGGTCCGCGCGGACGACCAGGATTTCTCGGGACGCTACCTGCTCGCCGTCGCATGCAACATCGGCAGCGTCGGCCCGCGGCTCCCCCTCGCTCCCCAAGCAGAGCCGGGCGACGGCAAGCTCGATCTGCTGCTGGTGGGTGAATCCCGCCGTGCCGCGCTGAAACAGTATCTCGGCAGGTTAGCCCGCGGCGAGGAGCCCGAGTTCCCCTTTTCGGTGCTGCGCGCCAGCCGGATCCGCATGGGGTGGGCGGTCGGGGCGGGGCACGTCGATGACCGGGTGTGGCCCAGCGGACCGGTGGCCCGCCAGGGGACCGTTACCCTGGAGGTCGGAGGGGGTCCGTTCGAAGTGCTGGTGCCGTGAGCCGGCACCAACAAGAACGCGGCACCAGACTTCGGTGCCGCGCCTTGTCTTCTCTCGGGCGTGAGCGGGTTATCTATTCGGCTCCGCGCACGCCTGCATGCTGCCTCGGTCCGCCGAGGTAATCTCTACCCGGCGATCCCACCATTTCCCCTTGTCCCGCGTCCGCGTGTTGATGTCCTTCCATTCCTGCGGCACCTGGCTGTCCGGGATCGGATACGCTTCGCCGAAGCCCTCGATCGCCGTGAAGCGGTCGTCCGGAATCCCGAACGAGTTGAGCGCCTTGTGCACCGTGTGGACCCGGCGCCAGGACAGATTGCAATTGTAGGCGTCGGTACCCATGAAGTCCGCATGGCCCGCCAGACGAACCTTAATCTCGGGATACTTCTTGAGCGAGTCCGCCGCTGCGCGGACACTGTCCAGCCCCGCCCTGGTGAGCTGGTCCCTGTCGAAGGCGAAGTTGGCGCCGTAGATCACCACTTCGAGCGGCACTTCGACCGTGGACGTATCGGTCATCCCGTCGCAGGTCGCCGTCACCGTGTAAGTGCCGTAGGTGGTCCAGCTGAAGCTGTTGCCGCTCTTCGTCGCATTCCCGGTCGCGGTCAGTGTGCAATTGGTGAGCGCGCGGGTGGTCCCGTCGCTGTTGATCCCGGTCACCGTAAACGCCACGGCTTCATTTGGCTTGACCCGGGCGTGTTCCGGCGTCAGCTCGATCCGCGAGAGCGTCACCGGAGGCGGCGGGGGCGGGGGCGGCGGCGGCGCCTTGATCGTCACCGTCGCGCTGGCGCTGAGCCCGCTCTTCGGCTCGGTGGCCGTGACCTGAAAGTCGCCCGGAGTCTGGCCCGCGGTGTACTCGCCCGACTGGGTGATCTCGCCGCCGGTGGCGGTCCAGTTCACGCTCGCCGACTTCCCGCAGCGGGTCGCCGTGGCGGTGAAGTTGGTCTTCTGGCCCCGGTCCAGCGTGGCGCTGCTGGGACTGACGGTCACGCCGTCGGCCGACTTGTTGCACCCGCCAAGTAGCAGGCTCAGCCCCGCGTTCACTCCGACATTGGTGTATTTGCCGTGGTCGGGGTCATCCTCGAGCATCCGGTCGACGGTCGCCTCGATCCGGATCGGCCCCAGCCGGAATCCACCCACGCCCCCGATGCCCCAGTCATCGAATCCGGCATCCTCGCCGTAGCTGTTGCGCACGGCCCGCGCGCCCAGCAGGAAGGCGAATTTCCCCCCCAGGGGAATGTTATAGGTAAGCCCGCCATGGATCGGGATGTGGCGGACTTTTCCCCCGCCCGCCGCGTCGACCTTGGTGTAGCTGGCGTCCGCCTCGAGTGCCAGGTTCCGGATAATGAAGATCCCGAGTCGGAGGCCTCCGCCGAACCCGTTCTCGGCGGGCAGCTTGTTGGTGACGTCGACCTTCAGCGAATCAGAGAATCTGGTCCAGCGGCCGAAGGCTCCCAGCTCGATGGTTCCCGCGGATTGCGCCATCACCGGTCCGGCCGCGAGCGCGCCGGCGATGGTGAGCAGAAATCTCCCAATGTGTCGCATTTGCGTTCCCCTACCCCGGCCGCGCCGACGCTCGGCCCACCCATGTAAGAAGGTTTGCGCCCAGGCCCCATACTAGGCGCAAAAAGTCCGGGCGTGACTCGTTTTAGGTATCCGGACCTGCAGGGGGGACGACGCAGCACGGAGCATTGTGACACCACTAACCCGCGCGGGCGGCGTGGCTCAAGCTCGGACAGTCCTCACGGTCCGACCGGCATTTCCCGCTGGAGCCGCGCGCGCTTGTACCGCGCGGTGGTCCACAATTGCTTCCGGGTCTGCAGCAGCTGGAATTGGCGGGGCGACGGACGGTCCACGCTGCGATCGTCCAGCAGCACCATCACTAACCCTCCCAGGGCCGCAAATCCGGCGGCGAGGGGGTAGAAAGTCGGGTCGCGCCAGGAGAACGGCCCGTTCCGCGTGAAAAACACGAAGCTGACGACGTACCCGAAGAGCACGACCGTCCAGGCCAGCCAGGTGCCGAGCGGCCCCGCTCGCTCGACCGGCCGCAGCACTCCATGCAGGGTGCCGGCCATCGCGCCGGCGAGGACGGAGACCCCGGCGAGCTGCCCAAAGAGCACCAATCCACGCTCCGCTCCCGCCAGCAGCATCACGGTCGCGAGCAACGCTGCCACAAACAGCTTGCCCTCCCAACCGAACGCCATCCTCAGGATGAAAATGGCGCCTCGATAGGTGGGCTGCAGCCAGGCCGGGAGCTCATTGGCGTATTCGAAGAGGCGCTCCAACACGGACGCCATCCCTCCTTTGCCCTGTGTCTGGGGAGACGTTAACCCCTTTTCCCCGTTCACAGTTCACTGTTCACTGTTCACTGTTCCCTGTTCCCTGTTCACTGTTCCCTGTTCACGCAGTCCGAGCTTTATTCGGCGCGGAGCGCCTCCAGCGGATCCGCGCGAGTCGCCCGCCGCCCCGGCACCACACACGCCAGCAGCGCGACGAGCAGCATCAACCCCACGGTCGCCCCGAACACGCCCGGATCGGTGGGCGTGACCCCGTAGAGCGACGCTCTGAGCACGCGGGTTAGGCCGAGCGCTGCAGCGGCGCCGCTCGCGATGCCGGCGAGCGGAAGCGCCATGCCTTCGCGCACCACCAGGCGCAGCACCGCGCCCGGCGTCGCCCCGATCGCGAGCCGGATCCCCATCTCCCGGGTCCGCTGGCTCACCGCGTACGCCACCACGCCGTAGATCCCGCTCGCCGCGAGCAGGAGCGCCACCGCCGCGAATCCGCCAAGCAGCAGGGCGTTGAAGCGTTGCTCGGACCAGGACGCACCCAGCCGCTCCCGCAGGGTCTGCACGTCGAACAGCGGGAGGTCGGGATCCACCGAGCGTACCACCGCGCGGATCGCGTTCACCACGCCCGCCGGGTTGCCCGTGGTCCGGACCAGCACCATGCGGGAGGCATAGGTGAACTGGGTATAGGGCGTATAGAAGTCTGGCTGAAAGGGCCGCTGATCGAGCGGCTGGTACGCCACGTCGCCCACCACTCCCACGATTTCGGCGGTCGAGTCCGGAGAGCTGAAGCCGGTGCCGCCGCCGAACCACACCTGCCGGCCCAACGCGCTTCCCCCCACGGGCCAGAAGCGCCGGGCCGCCGACTGGTTGACGATCGCGACGCGCGGATGGGCGGTATCGTCCTGCGGGGTGAAGCTGCGCCCTTCGAGCAGCGGAATCCCCAGCACCCGGAAATGGTCGGGCGCCACGTAGTGCCGGAGCACCGCGGGCTCCTGCCCCTCGGGCACCTCGCGCCCGACCACGTGCAGCGTGGTGTTCGCGCAGACCGTGCTGAGCGGCGCGCAGCCGTCCACCGTGGCGGCCTCGACGCCCGGGACCAGCTGGATCGCGGCAAGCACCCGGGCCAGAAACGCGGGCGCGGCAGCCGGCGGCACCCGCACCTCGCTGGGCCGCAACGCGAACGTCAGCACGTGCTCCGGGTCGATGCCCAGCCGGGTGGTGCGCATCCGCACGAAGCTGTGGATCATGAGGCCGCCGCCGATCAGCAGGATCACGGCGAGCGCCGCCTCGACCGCCACGATCCCACCCCGCAGGGTGAGCCGCTTGAGCGTCGCGGCACCGCGTGCTAACCCGCGGCTGCCCTCGCGCAGCCCGTCGAGCAGCCGGCCGCTGAGCGCCACGGCGGCGGGGACCCAGGCCACCGCGAGCGCGGTGAGCAGCGTCACGGCGGCCCCGAACCCCACGATGCGGCGATCGAAGGCCGGCTGGTCGAACGCCGCGAGACTGCCGTAGAAGTTGCGGGGACCAAAGAGCTCGCTCGGCAGGCTGACCACCCGGCTCGCCGCCCACGCCAGCGCGAGCCCGAGCAGCCCGCTCAGCAGGCACAGCCCCACGCCTTCGCCGAAGAGGTGGCCGAAGAGGCGCCGCGGGCCGCCGCCGATCGCCGCGCGCACCGCGAGCTCCCGTTTCCGCGCCGCTACCCGGCCGAGCAGCAGGCTGGTGACGTTCGCGGCGGCGAGCAGATGGAGCAGCCCCACCGCGGCGAGCAGGAGCAGCACCGATTGCCTGATGTCGGGCTCGATCCGCGCCTGGTTGAGCGGCACCACGGTGGCGCCGAGCCGTTCGCTCGAGTCCGCGTCTTCGGGTGGTAAGGCCGCACCGATCTTGGCACCCAGTACCGCGAGCTCCGACCTGACCCGCTCGAGCCCGCTTTCGGGGCGCAGCCGCACTACCGCACTGATGAAGTTCTGATTGGTGGTGAGGTACTCCGAGTAGCTCAGCTGGGGTGCCATCGCGGTGGGAACCCAGAGCTCGGCCCGCCCGGTGAGCCCGTGAAAGCCCCGCGGCAGCACACCCACCACGGTGAGGGCGACGCCGTTCACCCCGATCGGCTGTCCCACGATCCGCGGATCTGCGGCGAAGCGGCGCCGCCAGAGGTCGTAGCCGAGCAGGGCCACGGGGTGGGCGCCCGGCGCGCCGTCTTCTTCCCGGGCAAAGCTGCGCCCCGCTGCCGGCGTCACGCCGAGCGTCGCGAAATACTCGGGCGAGACGATCTCGGTCGCGACGGGCTCGGGATCGTTGTTGCCGGTGAGCACCAGCTCGTTCCGCGAATAGTTCGCGACACTCGCGAGCGTGGTATTGAGCTCGCGGAGCATCCGGACCCGCGGCAGCGACCAGCGCTGGCGCGAGACGGCGCTGCTCCCGCCTCCGCTGCCCCCGACCCGCTCCCGTGTGAAGTACGCGATGGCCAGCCGGTCGGGATCGGGAAACGGCGGGGGCCGGAGCAGGGCGGCGTCCACCAGTCCGAACGTGGCCGTGAGCGCCCCGATCCCGGCGCCCAGCATGCCGATGACGGCCAGCGACAACCCAGGTGAGCGGGCGAGCGAGCGAAGCAGGGTACGGAGCATGCTCTAAGATGCCGCGAGAAGCCCGCTGGGTTAAGCCCCGCATCGGCGCGGTATATTCTCCGCGGATGAGCCCATCCACCGCGCTATCCGGTCTCCTGGCTGCTTCGCTGCTGTGCGGCTGCAGCTCTCCCGACTCTTCAGCGCGAGAGCCTCGGCCTACCCGCCACCAGGACCTCGTCAGCTTCTTCACCGACTGGCGCGTCTTCCAGCGTCCCAAGCTGGTGGACGGCGTCCCGGACTACAGCGCGGCCGCGATGGCCGCGCAGCAGCAGGAGCTCGCCGGCTGGCAACGCCGCCTCGCTGCCTTCGACACCATCGGCTGGTCCATCCCGCAGCAGGTGGACTATCACCTGGTGCGCGCCGAGCTCAACGGCCTCGACTTCGACCACCGCGTGCTGCAGCCCTGGGCCCGTAACCCGGCTTTCTACGTCACCGTATTCTGGGACCAGAGCGATCAGCCGGCGCGGGAAGGGCCCTTCGCCTACGGCGCGGTCGAGCTCTGGAAGTACCCCTTCCCGCTGCAAGCCGCCGACCTCGCGAGGATCGAGCCTGGGATTCGTGCCATTCCGGGTCTCCTCGCGCAGGCTCGCCAGAACCTGACCGGGAACGCCGCCGACCTGTGGACCTATGGCACCCTGGCCATCAGGCAGCAGTCCGTCGATCTCGCCCAGCTCGCGTCCCGTCTCACGGACTCCGCGGCCGGGCTCAAGCTCGCGGTCGAGCAGGCCAAAGCCGCCACCGACTCGCTGAGCGTTTGGCTCGACGCGCAGGCTGCCTCGAAAAGCGAACCGTCCGGCATCGGCATCGCCAACTACGACTGGTATCTCCAGCACGTCCAGCTCAGCCCTTATACCTGGCAGGAGGAGGTCGCCTTGATGGAGCGCGAGCTGGCGCGCGCCCACAGCTTCCTCGCGCTGGAGGAGCACGCCAACGCGCGGCTCCCCCAGCAGCAGCCCATCGCGAGCGCCGCCGAGCATACTCGGCGGTTCCAGGCCGCGGTTACCGAGTACCTGCGGTTCCTCCGCCAGCACGACCTGCTCACCATCCGGGACGACATGGATCCGGCGCTGCGCGCTCGGCTGGGGACCTTTGCGCCGGGGCCGCGCGAGTTCTTCGGCGAGATCGATTACCGCGACCCGGTGGTGATGCGTACCCATGGCTATCACTGGTTCGACCTGGCCCGGTTGGAGCACGACCCGCCAGCCAATCCGATGCGCCGGGTGCCGTTGCTCTACAACATTTTCAACACCCGCACCGAGGGAAATGCGACCGGCTGGGAAGAGCTGATGCTGCAGGCGGGGATGTTCAATGCGCGACCACGCTCGCGCGAGCTGATCTATGTCCTGCTGGCCGAGCGCGCGGCCCGTGCTCTGGGTGATCTGCGCATGCAGGCCAATCAGTACACCCTCGAGCAGGCCGCCGAATTCACCGCAGCCAACACCCCGCGCGGCTGGCTCAGCCTGAAGGGCAACCTTGTCCGCGCCGAGCAGCACCTCTACCTGCAGCAGCCCGCCTATGGAACCAGCTATCTGATCGGGAAGTTCCAGATCGAAATGGCCATCGCCGCTCGCAAACAGCAGGAGGGCGACGGGTTCAGCTTCAAGCGGTTCATGGATGACTTCAACGCCGCCGGACTGATTCCCGCCTCGCTGCTCCGCTGGGAGCTCACGGGGCGGCTCCCCGAGGATGTCCGCCGGATGCTCGCCGCGGACGCGCCTCCACGCTAGCTGCCGCCGAGCTGGCCCTGGTGAGTGGGGCGCGCCGGACGGGATTCTCCCGAGGGCGCGTAAGTGGAGCGCTCGGTTCCCGGTCTCGGCGCTGGCCCGCAGCGGAACTTCAGCGCCCGAGGAGAATCCCGTCCCAGGGCCTGCTCACATCGACGGTGGCGACGGTGGCGACCGAGGCCGGCGAGCGGCTTGGGCACTAACAAAACGTGAGGGCGACCTCGGCCGGCGAGCGGCTGCGGGGCCCGAGCGAGCGCGTTAGTGGCGCCTTGCCTTTCCTTCACAGCACGGTGAAACCGCGACACTACAGCGCCGCTCGGGTCAGCCGCACCGCTCGCCGAGCCAGGTCGCCCTTTGAGGCGGAACTTCAGCGCCCGAGGAGAATCCCGTCCCAGCGCCCGAACCAATCAAACGAGCGCCCGAGGAGAATCCCGTCCCAGCGCCTGCTGACATCGCCCAGGTCAGTCGCACCGCTCGCCGAGAGAGGTCGACAGAAGTTACTGCCGCCGCTGCCGCTCCAGCACCCGTCCCGGCTTGGCCCCCGTCACCCGGCCGTCGCTCACGACCGGGATGCCATTCACCAGCACGTGCTCGATCCCGCGCTGAGCTACGCAAGGCTGGAGGTAGGTCGCATCGCTCCGGATCGAGTCGGGATCGAATACCACGAGGTCCGCGAGCATTCCCTCGCGCACTAACCCGCGATCGGCGAGCCCCAGCGCCTGCGCCCCGACCGAGGTCAGCGAGCGGATGGCATAGGGCAGCGTGATGTTCTTCCGCTCGAACACGAAGGTGCGGAGCAGTCGGCCCGAGGTGCCGTGGGCGCCCGGATGCTGGAACGCGTTGCACTGGGTGAGGTCGTCCACGCCGCGATCCAGCGAGACGCCGTTCCAGTCGTGCCGCATCCACTCCTCGATATCGACCAGGCCCACCGCACGCATCGTCCAGACCACGCCACCCAGCGTGTCGGGGTCGCCGTTCCGTGCCAGCCAGAGCACCGTGGCGAAGAGCCCGAGTCCCTTTTCGCGGGACACCTGCCCCAGCGTCTTGCCGATCAGCGACTTGTCGGGGAACCCGGCGATGAGCAGGCCCTCCGGCCCGCCCTGGCGGTCCACCTCGTAGAGCGCGTCGCTCTCCAGCATAGCGCGGCGGGCCGGGTCGGCGAGGTTGCGCTCGAGATTGGCCGGCGCGCCGCTGTAGTCCACCGGGGGAAAGTTGTCGCTCATGCTCATCCCCGGCACTTCCTGCTTCGCGAGGGCCCAGCGCGGCACCAGCGTCACGGTCTCCGCATACCCCTCGTACGAATGCATGTTGGTGTAGATCCGGAGCCCCTCGTCCCAGGCACGCTGGATCGTCTCGACCGTCACCTTCGAGACCCCCCACTCGCGCGGCCCCTTGGGATGGATGTGATCGAACCAGAAGGGGACCGTGGCCTCGCGCGCGACCCGGATGCCCTCGGCGATCGCGTCCTGCCAGTCGACCTGCCGCTGGGTCGGATGATTCATATGGCTCGGCAGCTGCCACTTGGGATAGCGG
Source organism: Gemmatimonadales bacterium (assembly GCA_036002045.1). Lineage (GTDB taxonomy): Bacteria > Gemmatimonadota > Gemmatimonadetes > Gemmatimonadales > GWC2-71-9 > JABFSM01. Next base: position 4,363 of record DASYTT010000048.1, on the reverse strand, counting down.
CCCTGCGCGCGCATGTGCGCCTGCACATGCCCGCCGTACTCGGCCACCACCTGCGCGAGCGCGATCAGCTCTTCGGTGGTCGAGTAGCGCATCGGGTTGTATTCGAGCCCGGTCGAGAGCCCGAAGCCGCCCTCCTGCATGCCCTGCCGCACCAGCGCCTGCATGCGGGTTAGCTCGGTTGGGGTGGCCGGCCGCATTACCTCCTCCGGCTTGCTGCCCATCACCAGACGGCGGACCGTCCCATGCGCCACCATCGGGACCAGGTTGAGCGAGTGCCCCAGCTTGCCCAGCGAATCGCGCTGGGTCTTGAGTGGCCACACCCCGCCCTCGAGCCCGTCGGCGTTGATCACCGCGGTGGTGAAGCCCTGCAGCAGGTAGTTGGGGACCAGTCCGCCCCCCGAGCCGCGCAGGATGCCGCGATCGATGTGCTCGTGCAGCGCGAAGAAGCCGGGGGTGACGAATTTGCCGGCGGCCTGGATGACCCGCGCCGCGGCAGCAGTGTGGAGATCTCCGATCGCGGCAATGCGATCCCCCCGAATCCCGATGTCGGCCGGGAACCAGGGATTGCCGGTGCCGTCGAGCACCCGCCCGCCCAGGATGACGAGGTCGAAACGCTGGACCGGTTGCGCCTGCGCAGCCAGGCCGGGTGAAACTCCGACCAGCATCAGGACACTCAGGCAGCGAGAAATTCGCATGGGGCGAGGTTAGCGCGGGGAGCCCGCTTCGTCCAGGAACGCAAAAAAGCGACCGCGGCCGGCGAGCGGTGCGGGGCCCGAGCGGGCGCGTTAGTGGCGCCCAGCCTTTCCTTCACAGGTCGGGTGAAACCGCGACACTACAGCGCCGCTCGGGTCAGCCGCATCGCTCGCCGAGCCAGGTCGCCCTTTGAGGCGGAACTTCAGCGCCCGAGGAGAATCCCGTCCCAGCGCCTGCTAACATCGCCCAACTCAGTCCGTGAGCCGGGAGTCCTGTGTGCCTCTAGGGCCGACGCCGAAGTTGCTGCTTTGCGCGGGGCTTCTGGGGCTTCATTGGGAGAGACTTCGGCCCGGGGGTAAACGACTTGGTAGCATCCCGAAGGGCGCGGAATGCAGCGACCTTCGGATCGGATGATGGCCTCGGCTTGTTAGGATGTTTGGCCATGCTCCAATGATAACCCCAAGCTCTCCTCTGCCGCACCGCCACTGCCGCACCGCCACACTGCCGCACTGCCGCACTGCCTCACCTCCGAGCCAGCCGCTCGAGCAGCTCACCCAACCGGCGGATCTCCTCGCCATAGCGCGCCCAGTCCCCCGCCCGCTGCGCCGCCAGCGCCGCGTCGTAGCGGCGCCGCGCCTCGGCCAGCAGGCTGCGCAGCTCGGTCTCGCCGAGTGCGGCGGTGGCCGCCGCGGGCGGCGGGGCGGGGGTCGCGGCTCCGGCGATTGCCTCCGGCGGGCGGGTCCCGCCCCCACCGAACAGCCGGGTTAGGCCCGCGTCCAGCGTCTCCTCCATCACCACCTGGTTCTGATAGGCTACCACCACGCGCTTGAGCTCGGGAATCCGCCCGCCTTCCGCCTGCAGATAGAGCGGCTGCACATAGAGCAGCGACTGTTCGATCGGGATCACCAACAGATCGCCCCGGATCACCTTGGAGCCGCCCTGGTCCCACAGCGAAACCTGGCGCGACACCTCGGTGTCCTGGTTGATGCGGTTCTCGATCTGCTGCGGGCCAAATACCAGGCTCTGCCGCGAGAGCCGGTAGACCCGGAGCTTCCCGTACACCTCGCCGTCGTTCCGCGCCACCATCCACGCCGCGAGGTTGTCCTTCCCCCGCGGCGTGAAGGGCACCATATAGATGAACTCCGCCCTGGACTCGTCCGGCAGCCGCATGATGATGTGCCGCATGAACGGCACCACCGCCGCCTCCGATTCCGCCACTGTCGGGATCTGCCACTGGTCTTCCCGGTGATAGAAGTCCTCCGGCGCCTCCATGTGGTAGGTCGTATAGAGGTTCGTCTGGGTCCGGTACAGCTCATCGGGATAACGAATGTGGGCGCGCAGGTCCTTCGGCATGCTGTCGAGCGGCACGAAGATCCCCGGGAAGACCCGCGCCCAGGTCCGGATCACCGGGTCGGCCGGCGCGCTCACATACGCGGTCAGCTTCCCATTGTAAGCATCGATCACCAGCTTGACGCTGTTGCGCATGTAGCTGGTGCCGTCGCTGAGCCGCTGCGCGTAGGGATAGCCGTCCGAGGTCGTGTAGGCATCGGCGATCCACGAGAGCCGCCCGTCGTCGCTGATCACCAGATAGGGGTCGCGGTCGAAACGCAGGAAAGGCAGCGCCCGCTGGGCCCGCTCCACGATGTTGCGATAGTAGAGCACCCGGCTGGCGTTGCCGATGTCTCCCGAGAGCAGGATTTTCGAGGAGCCGAAGTGGACCGCGAGCACCAGCCGGCGCAAGAGATTGCCGACCTGGATCCCCCCGCTCCCCTCGTACGAGGCATAGACGTTCGCCTCGCCGGAGGGATGATCGAACTCCCGCTGCTTGGTGCCCACGAACACAAACGAGCTGGCGAGCTCTCCGTAATAGAGCTGCGGCCGGGTGACCTTGAGCGAAACGTTCGAGACCGGCGGCAGGTCGCGGATGAACAACACCGGGAGTCCCTCGGTGGTGACTTGATTGACCGGGCCGAGCGTGAGCCCCATCCCGTGGGTGAAGGTGAGATGCTCGTTGATGAAGGTGCGAGTTGGCAGCGACGCGGGATTCAATTCCCTCGGCGAGAGCAGCACCTGGCGGTACTTCCCGTCGACCCAGTAGCGGTCGTCGTCCACCGCGACGAAATCGTAGTAGGTCCGGATCTCCTGCAGCTGGCCGAAGGTCTGCAGCAGCGGATCGCGATCCCACAGCCGCACATTCTCGATCGTGGGTCCATTGGCACGGATGTCGGCCAGGGTGAGGTCGGCCTCGCCGGAGAGTTCCCGGGTCTCCACGCTGTCGAGTCCCCACGCAGCGCGCGTCGCGGCGATGTGGTGCACGAGATAAGGCGTCTCCCGGGTGAGCTCGGTCGGCGCCACCACCAGCTTCTGCATCAGGACGGGAAAGATCCCGCGCCAGAGCAGCACCGCCACGAAGTATCCGCCCACCGCCCAGAGCGCGTAGCGTCCCAGCTCGCGCCTGACGGCACCGATCAGCACCAGGACCGCGCCGAGGAGCGCGAGCACCGCGGTCACCCGGAGCGCCGGGAGCCGCGCGTGCAGGTCGGTATAGCTCGCACCCACCAGCGGGCCGGTGGTCGAGTAGAGCAGCTGGGGAATGTCCACCAGCCAGAGCCGCACCGCGGTGAGCAGCAACCACGCGGCCAGCAGGATGGCGAGATGCACCCCCGCGGACGGCTCGAAGCGAACATTGCGAGGGCGGAGCACGATGTCGCCGCGCAGCCAGTAGAGCGGGACCAGCATGAGCAGTGACAGGGTGACCAGGCCGGAGAGCAGGCCGAGCAGCAGCGCCAGTCCGGGCAGCGTGAAGACGTAGAAGCCGATGTCGCGGGAGAAGATCGGGTCGCTGATCCCGAACGGCGTCCCGTAGAGCATGCGGAGCAGGAGACTCCAGGCTGGAGCAACGGCCAGACCGGCGAAGAGACCCAGCGTGAGAGCGACCGGCAGGGTGAACCGCCGCAGGGCGGCCGGAATGTTCAGGCTGGTCGCCGTCTCCCCGAGCTGGAGCACGATCGGATGCGGAACTATGCCACGCTGTGCGGTCCGCAAGTTGACATAGACGAAGCCGGCAGTCAGCCCTCCCGCCGCCAGGAACAGAAGGCTGCGGGTGACGAGCTCGCGAGTGAAGACGACGCGGTACCCGATCTCCTTGAACCACCACCAGTCGGTGAGAAACCCGCTCAGAATGGGGAACAGGATCAGGAGCGCGGCGCCCGCCGCGAGCAGCAGCAGCAGAGCCAGCCGGGATCTTCGGGCCAAAGGGGAATCCTCCTCGCCCGGAGCATCGCCCCCCGGGGCGGGAAGTCAAGGGCAGCGGCGAATCGCTATCTTAGCCCCGGATGAGAGCGAAAAGCTTCCTTGCCGCGGCCGGGGTCGCCGGGGTGCTGCTCGGCGGCCCGCGCGCCCTGCCGGGCCAGACAAGTACGCCGGCGGATTCCGCCCTCCGACGGCTGATCCACGATTATATCGCGCTTTACCGCAGGGACTCGCTGGAGCGCTGGCGCGCCCTGTTTCTGCCGAGCTTCACCGTCGCCTTTACCAATGCGGACAGCAGCATCACGGAGCGGAACCTCGAGCTGTTCGTCGAGCGGCAGCGGCAGGGCTTCGCGCGGAGCCCCGACATGAGCGAGGTGCTGGAAAACGTCGCGATCGAGCAGCGCGGCAGCCTGGCCAG
>DASYTT010000047.1:0-37298 GCA_036002045.1 Gemmatimonadales bacterium | reverse complement strand
CCTCCAGGACCGCAACGAGACGCTGTTCTATCGCGTGGTCGTCGACCATCTCGCCGAGATGATGCCCATCATCTACACCCCGACGGTCGGCGAGGCCTGCCGGACCTTCGGACACATCTTTCGACGTCCGCGCGGGCTCTATGTTACCGCGGAGGATCGCGGCCGGGTGCGTCAGATCCTGAGCAACTGGCCCGAGCCGGATGTGCGCGTCATCGTGGTGACCGATGGAGAGCGCATCCTGGGTTTGGGTGACGTCGGTGCGAACGGAATGGGAATCCCGATCGGAAAGCTCTCGCTCTATACCGCCTGCGCGGGGATTCACCCGGCAGGCTGCCTCCCCGTCACCCTCGACGTCGGCACCGACAATACCGCCCTGCGCGCGGATCCCCTCTATATCGGGCTGCCGCGACCGCGCGTTCACGGGGAGGAATACGCCGCCCTGCTGGACGAATTCGTCACCGCGGTGGATCAGGTTTTCCCCGGGGTACTCCTGCAATTCGAGGACTTCGCCACCGACAACGCGCTGGGCCTGCTGGCACGCTACCGCGATCGGCTCTGCAGCTTCAACGATGATGTCCAGGGCACCGCCGCCGTAGCCCTGGCGGGTCTCTATTCCGCAGGACGCATTACCGGCGTTCCGCTCACCCGGCAGCGCATCCTCTTTCTCGGGGCTGGCTCCGCTGCCACCGGGATCGCGGATCTCGTGGTCGGAGCCGTGCGCGCCGAAGGCCAGTCCGAGGCCGAAGCCCGGGACCGCTGCTGGTTCTTTGATTCCCGCGGGCTCGTGGTGGAGAGCCGCACCGACCTCGCGGACTACAAGCGGCCTTATGCGCACCCGCATCCGCCCATGACTTCGCTGCTCGAGGCGATTCGCGCGCTGCGGCCTACCGCGCTGCTCGGACTTTCCACTCAGGGCGGCGCATTCACCGCCCCGGTGCTCGAAGCGATGGCGGAGCTCAACGAACGCCCGGTGGTTTTCGCGTTGTCGAATCCCACTGCGAACTCGGAGTGCACCGCTGAAGAGGCCTACCGACATACCGGCGGTCGCGCCGTCTTTGCCAGTGGTAGTCCGTTCGATCCCGTACTGCTGGAAGGCCGGCGTTTCCTGCCGGGTCAGGGAAACAATGCCTACATCTTTCCCGGACTAGGGCTCGGGGTGCTGGTTTCCCGGGCGCGCCGGGTTACCGATTCCATGTTTCAGGCTGCCGCACGCACGCTTGCGGGCGCTGTATCTGAGAGTGCCCTGAACCAGGGCCTCTTGTACCCGCCCCTACAGGAGATCCGTCGCGTCTCGGAGCTCATCGCCCGGGCGGTCGCAGAGATCGCCTGGAGGGAGGGGCTCGCCGGGGTTCCCCGGCCGAGCGACCTGGTCGCGGCGATTCGCGCATTGATGTGGGACCCGCAATACCCCGACCTGCTAGAGCCTCCTCGAGGTAGTTCCTGAGGCGGTGAGCCCGATTATCTCGCCCCGGTGTCGGAAACCGCCCACGGGGTTATCCTATATCACGGGGTTATCCTATATACTGTCAGTGTCTGCTCCTTTCCCCTCAGGCCTCAGGATTGCTTTTGTGTCTCGTTTCTTCGCCGCGACTTGCGCGGCTGCGTTGCTCGCCACTGCCGGCTGTCTCGATACCGAGCCTGCCACTACAACCCTCGATTTCGACCTTACCGTTTCGCCCCTGGGAGATAATTGGGAGCCGGGAGCGGCCGACTTCCCCGTCGGGCAGGAAGCCGCGGTGGACTTCGTCGGAGACCGGCGGGCGCTCCCAGCTGAGGTTGGCACCGCGAGTGCCCTGTATCAGAGCGGGACCAACGTATCGGGCGATCTCTTCGTCTTCCAGCGGAAGTACTGGAGCGGTCTGCGGCCCCTCACGACCTACAAGGCTACCCTGCAGGTCCAGTTTGTTTCCAATGTGCACTCGGGTTGTACCAGCGGGCTGGGCACGGGTGTGGTCATCAAGGCCGGAGTCACCTCGATCGAGCCGCGGGCAGATCCCGACCCGCAAGGCGTCTATCGCATGAGCATCGATAAAGGCAGCGGGACCGCGGCGGGCGATTTCGTGCAGCTCGGTGATATCCGCAACGGACTCACGGGCTGTCCGGCAATCGGAACCTACGCCGTCCGCAACACCGCGACATTGCCACAATCCACCGACTTCACCACCGATGACCTCGGGGGCTTCTGGATGTTCATCGGGACGCAATCGAGTGTCCTCGCCCGCCACGAAATTTACATAACGCGCGTGGGCCTTCGGATCCAGTAGGCAGCCCTTCCTGCTCTAACACGTGCACCCCGCGCCGGCGGCTGCCGCGCGGGGTGTTTCGCTTTCCGCCATAACAAAGCGACCCAGATCACATTCGCGCGGGGGGTGATGGTGGTCACCTCCCCGAAACCGGCTCGCCTTTAGCTTGACGAACCAAGGAGGGAGCCTGCCATGACTACACGACGAATCGTCTGCGTCACGCTTGCGCTCGGCTGCGCGGTGCACCCGCTCGCGGCCCAGTCCGCCATTGCGCGCATCTGGCTGGGAGGCGGCACCGCGACCGATCTCCGCGGCGTGCGCTCCGGCGCCTATGCGGTGGGCCCTTCCGTCACGTTCGCTCCTGATCCCAACTTCGCGTTGAGCCTCGGAGGTCGGGGGACCCGTTTTACGAACAACGCCTGGTCGCTCGGTGGCAGCGTTGCCGCCGCGCTGCGCGTTCCCGTCGCCGGTGGCTTCGGGCTGCTGCTGAGCGGCAGCGGCGACGCCATTCGCACTTCGTACCGCGCCACCTACCTCTCTGCCGAAGCGGTCCCGGCGCTGGAATGGCGCAGGGGCGTGCTCTCGCTCTGGGGTGGAGTCCAAACGGCAACCGCGCATACAACCTTCGATGTCGCTCCGCTGCCGGGAGGCCCGCTCCCTCGACCGTCGAGTCCGGTGCGCTCGCTCGTCGGGCCGGCCTTTGGGGGCGGACTCTTCCTTCCCAGTTGGGACAGGGGCGGCAGGCTGAACTTGAGCTATCGGGAGCAACACAGCAGCCCCGACGGTGTATCGGTCATTGATCGCACTGCCGTGGTGGGAATCCGGCAGGGAAGTCTGGCGCTCACCGGGTCGCTGGGGATTCGCCGGGCGCCGGATGAGCGGCGGACCTTCGGCGCTGCGCGGCTCGGCATCACGCTCACCCGGGGCATAGAGCTGCTCGGCTCAGGAGAGAGCTACCCATCCAATCGCCTGACTGGAGCGCCCGGGGGCCGGAGCTTCACGGTCGGGATTGCACTTGGAATCGGAGGTCCTCGTCCTCCGAAGCCTCTGCCGAAACCTGCCGGTGTCCCGGCGGTCCAGCCCGGACTCACCCGGCTCAGCCTTGCAGCGCCCCAGGCCTCTCGAGTCGAGGTGGCGGGAGACTGGAGCCACTGGAACACCGTGCAGCTCTCGCGGACAGCAAACGGCGTGTGGTACGTCGACCTGGCAATCCCGCCCGGGGTCTACCGCTACGCGTTTCGGATCGATGGAAAGTCCTGGGAAGTACCCAAAGGAGTTGCCGCCGTAAACGACGGATTCGGCGGCAAGTCTGCCTGGCTCAGCGTTAGAGGGTCCGGACAGACGGCAACCCAATCCGCCAATCGCAAGGAGGCACCATGAGAAGGACCACCCTCGCCCTCGCCCTAGCCCTGGCGCCGGGGTACCTCGCGGCGCAGAGCCAGCCCGAGGGCCAAACCGAGAGCAAGCCGGCCAGCCAGACCGCGGCGACGGCCGGCTTCTCCGCGGAGACGCGGGTCCGGCTCGAGGCGATGCTTCGAGTTGCCCGGGAAAGAGAGCTTCCCACCGGGCCCCTGACCGACCGGATTGCCGAAGGTCAGGCGAAGGGCGCGAGCGAGGCCCGGATCCTCGCCGCGACCGCGCAAGTCGAGGCACAGCTCATGGCTTCGCAAGAGGCCTTGATCCGGGCCGGCCGCGAGCGGCCAAGTGATGCGGAAGTGGAACGCGGCGCAGAGCTCATCGCGCACGGGGCCACAACCGCCCAGCTCGAAACGCTGGCTCGCGGGCAGTCCTCGGAGCACCGCCTTCTGATGGCCTTTGAGGTGCTCACCAACCTGGCCGCGCGTGGCGTGCCAGTGGAGCGGGCTCTCGAAGTCATCGGCGGCCGGCTTGACGTCTCGGTCGGCGCCCAATTCAGCGGGTCCGCCAACAGCGGGACCGGGCGGTCAGGGCTCGGCGCCGGCGTAGCCGGCACGGTTTCGGGCAATCTGGGAGTTGGGTTGGGACGCAGGCCGTAAGCGCATTGCTGTCGCTGGGCCACGGCGCTCCGTACCCGTTCGCGGGCGCGGGGCGCCGTGGTGTATCTTGAAGACCTTCCGCAGCCCAAGCCCAGAGGAATCACCGTGTCTCGTCTCACCTCGGCTCTCGCGCTCAGTGCGACTGTTGCGTTCGCGTCGGTCGCCCACGCTCAGCAGCAGGTCGCCGACTCCCTGCTCAGCCAGCTCAAGTACCGCTACATCGGCCCCGAGGGAAACCGCGTTTCAGCGGTCGCCGGCGTCAGCGGAGACCCGCGCACCTATTACGCCGGCGCTGCCTCGGGCGGGTTGTGGAAGTCGAGCGATGCTGGCTCGCATTGGAAGCCGGTCTTCGACGAGCAGCCGGTCGCTTCGATCGGCGCGATCGGTGTGGCGCCCTCCGACCCGAACGTCGTCTGGGCCGGCACCGGCGAGCCGTTCATCCGCAGTCACATCTCGCTCGGCTGGGGAGTCTACAAATCCACCGACGCCGGTACCAGCTGGAAGAAGATGGGACTCGACAACACCGGCAGAATTGCCCGGATCGTGATCGATCCCCGCAATCCCGATGTGGTCTTCGTTGCGGCGCTCGGGCATGCCTACGGCCCCCAGCCCGAGCGGGGCGTGTATCGGACAAGCGACGGCGGGAAGAGCTGGGAGCGCGTGCTGTTCGTGAACGACAGCACCGGCGCCGTGGATCTCGTGATGGATCCTTCGAATCCGCGAATTCTTCTCGCGGCAATGTGGCAGATCGAGATTCACACCTGGGGCCGCGAGAGCGGTGGCGCGGGCAGCGGCCTCTGGAAGAGCACCGACGGCGGGACTACCTGGAAACGGCTGACCGGGCACGGCCTCCCTGAGACACCGGTGGGACGGATCGGACTGGGCTTCGCCCGGAGCAATCCCGGCCGGGTGTATGCGCTGATCGAGACGGGGGACGGCGTCCTGATCCACGGCAAAGACGCCGGAAAAGGAGAGCTGTGGCGCTCCGACGATAGAGGCGAGAGCTGGCAGATGATCAGCACCGACCGCCAGCTCGCGGGCCGCACCCAGTACTACACCCGACTGGCGGTTGCACCCGACAACGAAAATGAGGTCTATTTTGCCGCCGCGCACTGGAGCAAGACGCTCGACGGCGGCAAGACGACCATCGATCCGCCCAACGCCGAGATCCCCGGCGGCGACCACCACGACATCTGGATCGATCCGCTCGATGCCAGCCGGCTGGCGGTCGGGCACGATGGCGGGATCTCCATTTCCATCAATCGCGGCAAGAGCTGGCAGCAGATCCAGCTGCCGATCGCCCAGATGTACCACGTCACGGTCGACAACCGGGTGCCCTATTTCGTTTATGGCAACCGGCAGGACGGCCCCTCGACCATGGGTCCCAGCAACAGCAGGCTGGGAACGGGAGAGGGGACCATTCCTCGCGGGTTATTTCACTCGGTCTCCGGCGGCGAGAGCGGCTGGGCGACACCCGATCCGGAAGATCCCAACATCGTCTGGTCGAGCGCATCGGGGTGGGGGGCGGCGGGAGGCGTCGTGACGCGCTATGACCTGCGCACCGGAATGGCTCGGAACGTCGAGGTATGGCCCGACGCCCCGATGGGCTCCCCTGCCGCGGACCTCAAGTATCGCTTTGTGTGGAACTTCCCGCTGACCATCTCGCCGCACGATCACAACAAGGTCTATGTCGGGAGCCAGCACATTCACATGACGACCGACGGGGGGAACACCTGGAAGCTGATCAGCCCCGATCTCACCCGGAACGATAAGAGCCGGCAGGGGATTTCCGGTGGCCTGACCCCCGACAACATCGGTGTCGAATATGCCGGCGTGGTGTTCGCCATCGCCGAGTCACGGCTCAAGCCTGGACTCATCTGGGCCGGCAGCAACGACGGGCTGGTCCAGCTCAGTAAGGACGGCGGGGCCGCCTGGACGAACGTCTCGCCCAATCTGCCCGGCATGCCGGCGTGGGGAACCATCAGCAGCATCGCGCCCTCGCGGTACGATACCGCCAGTGCCTACCTGACGGTCGATGCCCACCAGGTCAACAACCGCGATCCCTGGGTGTACAAGACCACCGACTACGGGAAGACCTGGCGGCTGATCGTGAACGGCCTTGCCAAGACGCCGCTCAGTTACGCCCACATCATCATCGAGGATCCGGTGCGTCGCGGCTTGCTCTATCTCGGCACCGAGGGCGGACTCTTCGTCTCCTTCGACGACGGGGGAACCTGGCAGCCCCTGCAGAACAATCTCCCCCACGCGCCGGTGTACGGGCTGGTCGTGCAGGAACACTTCAGCGATCTCGTGGTCGCCACCTACGGGCGCGGCTTCTGGATTCTCGATGATCTCACCCCGTTGCGCGAGCTGGGCCCGAGCGTCGTGGCCAAGCCCACACATCTTTTCGCGCCTCGTGCCGCCTACCGCTTCCGCGGCGTCGAAGGACCGTTCGCGCCGTGGTACGATGCCTCGGCAGGACAGAATCCGACCTATGGCGCGACGATCCATTACTGGCTCAAGGCGGGGAGCAAAGACAGCGTGGCGTTCAGCGTTCTGGACGCCGGAGGCAAGCCGGTGCGGTCGTTCAAGGGACCGGCCGACACGGGCCTCAACCGCGTCTACTGGGACCTGCGTTTCGATCTGTCGAAGGAGGCCAAGCTGCGGACTCCACCGCGTGCAGCCCCGGAACTCACGGTTCCGGCTGAAGGCCGGAAGGCGCCGGATGGCGCGCGCCTCGCCTTGCTGGCGCCCCCGGGTGCGTACACGGTAAAGCTCGCCGTCCAGGGCCAGGAGGCGACTCAGCGGCTCGAAGTGCGCAAGGACCCCGGCTCGGGCGGCAGCGAGGAGGACATCCGGGTGCAGACCGCGCTGCTGCAGGAGATTCGCGGGGACCTGGAGAGTGTCGTGGGCATGCTCAACAGCATCGAGGGAACTCGGAGTCAGCTGGTGGCCCTGCGGAATACGCTGGCGGCGGACACGGGAATGGCCGAGCTGCGCAACGACGCCGATTCGCTCGAGCAAAAGCTCATCGGAGTGGAGGAAGCGCTCACCCAGCTCAACCTGACCGGCCGCGGACAGGACGACGTGCGCTATCCGATGAAGCTGATGGCTCGGCTCTCCTGGCTCGCGGACGGGATCGGCAGCTCCGACTTCGCCCCGACACTGCAGCAGCGCGAGGTGCAGCAGCTGCTGCACACGGAGGTGCGTGCCGCGCGCGCCAGGCTCGACGCGCTGCAGCAGAAGGACGTGGCGGGGTTCAATGAGAAACTGCGCAAGCGGAATGTGGCGAACATCGTCGTCGTGCAGCCCTGAGGAGGCGGCTCCCATTCGCCTTTGGCGTTTCGCCCTTCGCGTTTCACTCTTCGCGCTTCCCGCTTCGCGCTTCCCAGCGAGCGCGTTTGCCCAGGCGGCGTTTCGCGTCGAAGAGACTACGATCGCCGAGATCCACGAGGCGATGGGCACAGGGACGCTGAGCTGTCGCGACCTGGTAGACCACTATCTCCGGCGCATTGAAGCCTACGACAAGCGCGGTCCGGCGATCAATGCTCTGGTCGTCGTGAATCCGGCCGCGCGCAGCATCGCCGATTCGCTCGATCGCCGCTTTCGCGCGGAGCGCCGTCTCACCGGGCCGCTGCACTGCATTCCGATGATCGTGAAGGACAATTTCGAGACGGCCGACCTCGCCACCTCTGCCGGATCGCTCTCGCTCAAGGGATTCCTCTCCACCCGCGACGCATTCCAGGTGCGGAGGATCCGCGAGGCCGGCGCCATCGTGCTGGCGAAGTCCAACATGGCTGAGTTCGCCTTCAGTCCCTATGAGACGGTGAGCTCGATTCTGCCGGGGTATACCAAAAACCCCTATGCGCTCGACCGGGTGACCGCGGGCTCGAGCGGCGGTACGGCGGCCGCAGTGGCGGCAAACCTGGGCGAATCCGGCCTCGGGACCGACACCGGCAATTCCATTCGCGGGCCGTCGGCCCATAACGCGCTGGTTGGGATCCGTTCCACCATGGGTCTCACCAGTCGCGCGGGCGTGGTGCCGCTCAATCTCGGGGCCGACATCGCAGGGCCGATGGCGCGCAGCGTGGCAGACGCCGTCACGGTGTTCCAGGTGATCGTAGGGGAGGATTCCGCCGATGCCGTCACCGCCCTGAGCCGCGGCCGGCCGCGCGAGGATTACGCGGCCGCGTTGCGAAGTGATGGTCTGAGAGGCATGCGCATCGGAGTGCTGCACCAGGCATACGATACGCCCACGGCGGATCCCGAGGTCCTGCAGGTATTCCGCACGGCGCTCGAGGATCTGCGGAAGGCCGGCAGCGAGGTGCTGGATCCCGCCACGCTGGACAGCCTGGACGCCTGGCGCGGCGCCCAGAGTGGCAGCTGCGCTCCCTTCAAGTGGGATCTCAATGCCTGGTTGGCCCAGCACGGCGAACGCGTGCCGGTCAAGACACTCCAGGACATCATCAAGTCCCGGCGGTTCCACCCCTCGATCGAGGTTCGCCTGCAGTCGTCCCAGGCGGCCGAGCTCGCCCCGGATCAGAACCCGGGCTGCCGGAGCCGCGAAGAGTTCCGCGCCAAGCTGCGTGGCGGCGTGCTCCGACTCATGGATTCGCTTCGACTCGACGCCCTGGTGTATCCCACCTGGAGCAATCCTCCCCGGCTGATTGGAGACCTCAACACGCCCGCCGGAGACAATAGTCAGCTCTTTTCCCCCAGTACTGGGTTTCCGGCCATCAACGTGCCGATGGGATACACGCGCGGGGGAACCTTGCCGGCCGGACTGCAATTCTTCGGGCGGCCTTGGAGCGAAGCGACGCTGATCCGGCTGGCCTACGCCTACGAGCAAGCGACGCGACACCGCCAGCCGCCCGGGAGCGCCCCCCCGCTTCCGTGAGCTGGCTCGCCGGGGTTGCCCTGTTGTGCTTCGCGGCCAACTCCGTGCTGGCCCGACTGGCGCTCCGCAACGGCCAGATCGATGCTGCTTCGTTCACGGCGATCCGGCTCGCTGCGGGCGCCCTGTTCCTCATGTTGTTGCTGCGGGGAAGGGCGCCGCCCGTCGGAGCCCCGCGCAGCGGGAGTTGGACCGCCGCGCTGCTTCTCTTCCTTTACGCCGCGCCGTTCTCGTTTGCCTACCTCGAGCTTTCGACCGGCACCGGCGCGCTCATTCTGTTCGGCGCAGTTCAGCTCACCATGATCGGTGCAGGCATTCTCGCCGGGGAGCGTCCGCATCCCCGGGAATGGATCGGTCTTGCCGTGGCGCTGGCCGGTTTGCTCTACCTCAATCTTCCCGGGCTCACGGCGCCTTCCCCACTGGGGGCTGCGCTCATGACCGTCGCCGGGATCGCCTGGGGATTCTATTCGCTCCGCGGGAGGGGTGCGGTAGCTCCTCTCCGCCAAACCGCCGAGAGTTTTCTGCTCGCGGTTCCTTTCGGGCTGGCTCTGGCCGCGGCGGGGTCTCTGCACGCGCACCTCAGCGGTTTCGGGGTCGCTTGTGCCGTGACGTCGGGAGCGCTCGCGTCCGGCGGAGGTTATGCGGCTTGGTACACCGTGCTTCCCCGGCTGAGCGCAACGAGGGCCGGCACCATCCAGCTTGCGGTGCCGGCCCTCGCTGCGCTCGCCGGGATCCTGCTGCTCGGCGAGCGGATGTCGTTCCGCCTCTTGGCGTCCGCGATCGCGATCCTCGGCGGAGTCGGTCTCGCGAGCTCCGCCCGCGCTACTTCACGATGACCCAACCGTACATCTGCGCAGCCACGAAGTGAATCTTCGTGGTGCAGATGACGAGATAGACACCCGGCTCATCGAAAGTTCCCGGCGGGGTGGTCCAGTCCTTCTCGTCATCGGTCTGCGGCGGTGCCAGCGCCAGCCGGCCGTTAGGATCGTTGATCCGGTCCGGCGGACAATCCGCGACGCCGATCGGTTCGGTGAGCGAGACGTCGATGTCTTCCGGCTTGGTACCCGGCTCGTAGACCGCCGGCTGATGGCACTCGTCGACCTCGTAGGTCACGCTGCCACCGCGCAGGATCACGACGGTTCGGGGAAAAAGCTTGTCGAACGCGTGGAACGAATTATCATGCTCCCCCGGCGGGAACTGTGAGCCGACTGCGTCGCTTCCGAACTCGACCTCGGCGGTGAGCGTCGCGGCGCTCGCGGCGAGCGACATATCGGGTCCGAGATTGTCGGCCGGTCCCACCGGCTGCTTGGTGTCCTCGCACGCGAACAGCAGTACGGCGGCAAGGGCTATGGACTTCTTCATACTACCACCTCCTGAGGTGATCGGTCCTGCTCGTTGTGACGACAAACCTGCTACCCGGAACCACCCCATGTCTTGAGCCGTGCGAGCAATTTGTACGCGCTTAGCGCATCTTAAAACGCCTCTGGAACGTGTGTCGTCCGACGCGTCGCTGACGTCAGGCTATTGCAGGCCGCAATCATGTCGCAGGAGCCGAATCCCATGGGGGCAGCTGTCGCAGCGCGGGCCACGGAGCGGGTGACCCTGCGGCACGCGCGGGTCGCGGGTTTCACCTTTACCGAAGGGACGCATCCCGCGGATAGTGTCATTCCGTGGCATTGGCACCCCCATCCGACCATCTGCTACGTCCTCGAAGGCGGCTTCACGGAGATCTCCGGCGGAACCGCCGTGACCTGCGCTCCCGCCACGGTGAAGTTCATGCCCGGGGGGGAGCGGCATTGGGATCGTTTCGACTGCGGTCCCGCCCGCGGGCTGCTGGTGGAGGTCGCCCCCGAGGAGATTCCCGCCCTGCAGCCCCATGCCGCGGTACTCGATCGCAGGGTGCACTATCATGGCGGCGAGGTGGCGGAGCTGGCCTTCCGCCTGCACCGCGAGCTCTGTCGCATGGACTCCGCCGCGTCCCTGGCCATCGAGGGCTTGATGCTGGAGCTGCTGGCCTTGGCGTCGCGGCGCGCCAGCGAGGCGGCATCCCCGCGCATCGCCCGCTGGCTCAGCGAGGCCCGCGACCTGATCGACACCAGTCTGGGAAGTCACCTGGGCGTCACGGGAGTAGCGGCGGCCGTAGGCGTCCATCCCGTCACGCTGGCTCGCGCGTTCCGCAAGACCTTCGGCTGCACCATGGGGGAGTACGTGCGCCAGCGGCGGATCGAGCGCGCCATGGAGCTGCTCCGCTGCTCCCGCCTGCCCCTCGCGGAGATCGCCATGGCCAACGGGTTCGCGGACCAGAGTCACTTCTCCAATCTTTTTCGCCGGAAGGTCGGGCTCACTCCCTCTCGCTATCGACGGCTCGCCACGACGCGTTAATGCTTTCCTGAATCCCTTACGCAACGGTTTTCGTACTTCGGGTATCTGATAGCGGTCCCAGATCACCGAGGTTGCAATGCTGCCTGCGCTTGCCGCGCTGTTCCTGCTCCAGACCCAGGATACTCCGGCCCGGCTGGCCGAGAATCCGACGCCGAAAATTCCTCCAGCCGTTGCCACCAGCAGAGCCGTGCGCACGGCGCGGCCCGTTGTGCTCGATGGACGTGCGGACGACGAAGTATGGCGCGACGCTCCGCCGATCACTGAATTCGTCGAGTTCGATCCCACGGAAGGCAAGCCGGCGCGTTTCCGGACCGAAGCGCGGGTGGCCTACGACCAGCGGAACTTTTACGTCTTCGTCCGCATGTTCGATCCCGAGCCCGAGAAGATTCTCAAGC
The DNA here is from genome assembly GCA_036002045.1 of Gemmatimonadales bacterium. Classification (GTDB taxonomy): domain Bacteria; phylum Gemmatimonadota; class Gemmatimonadetes; order Gemmatimonadales; family GWC2-71-9; genus JABFSM01. Next base: position 25,369 of record DASYTT010000047.1, on the reverse strand, counting down.
TGTTGGCCCGCCGCGACGTCCGCACGCCGAGCGATCAGATCAAGATCGTCATCGATTCCTACCACGATCGTCGTTCAGGCTATGAGTTCGCGGTTAATCCGGCGGGCGTGCTGCGGGACTACGCCATCTACAGCGACGGGGACGAGGACGATGCCTGGGATGGCGTCTGGGAGGCCAAGACCACGGTGGACTCGCTGGGATGGACCGCCGAGTTCCGCATTCCGCTTTCTCAGCTCCGCTACTCCAGCACCGAGAGCCATACCTTCGGTTTCGCGATCTGGCGGGACATCGAGCGCTACAAGGAGCGGGTGAGCTGGCCGCTCTACCGCCGCAACCAGGCCGGCTTCGTGTCGCAGCTCGGCGAAATCACCGGCATCAGCGGACTCTCCTCGCCACGCCGGCTCGAAGTTCGCCCTTACGCAGTCACCAAGAACATCACGCTCCCCAAGGGAGCCACCGAGTTCTCGCATCCGCAGCGCTTCGACGGCGGCCTGGACTTCAAGTACGGGGTTTCCTCGAACATCACGCTGGACGGGACCATCAATCCGGACTTCGGCCAGATCGAGGCCGATCCCGCGGTGCTCAACCTCTCGGCCTTCGAGACCTTCTTTCAGGAACGGCGACCCTTCTTCATCGAGGGCGCGGGTCTGCTCAGCTTCTCGGTCAACTGTTACATCGTGCGCGACTGCGGCTCGGAAAACCTCTTCTACTCCCGCCGGATCGGCCGGGCCCCGCAACTGCGGGATACCGGCCGGGATCCCGCCGCGGCCATCGGCACCACGATTCTCGGAGCCACCAAGCTGACGGGCCGTACCCCCGGAGGGCTGGCGGTCGGTCTGCTCGATGCAGTGACCGGCCGGGAGCAGGACGCCACCGACCAGACCATCGAGCCCGCCGCGAACTACGCCGTGGTGCGCGCGGTGCAAGACCTGCGGCGCGGAGAAACTGGTATCGGCGTGATCGGCACCCTGGTCAACCGCTCGCTCGACAGCTGGACGCGGGACAATCTCCGCTCCAGTGCCCTGGTCGGCGGGTTCGACTTCCGGCATCGCTTCAGCAAGGGCCGCTTCCAGCTCAACGCCAATGTGATGGGCTCCCGGGTCACGGGTAATGCCGCGGCGATCGACGCGACTCAGCGGAATTCCGTGCATTTCTATCAGCGCCCGGATGGAGAGCTCGCCTACGACCCGGCGCGCACTTCGCTCAGCGGCCATGCCGAGCAGATTCGCTTCGCCAAATTCGGCGGCGGCACGCTGCGCTTCGAGACGAGCTACCAGCGCCTCTCCCCCGGTTTCGAGGCCAACGATCTGGGCTTCTTGCGCCGGGCCGATTGGCAAAGCCAGGCCACCTGGGCCGCCCTGAACTTCAACAAGCCGGGTCCCTTCTACCGTCGCCTCTTCTGGAACTTCAACGAGGAGCAGCAGTGGACCACGAAGGGACTTCCACTGGATCGCTGGGTCAACAGCAACGTGCACTTCGAGCTGCCCAACAGCTGGTGGGTCCACGCCGGGGGATCCCTTGGCGGGTTAGGGACGGTCTATTGTGATCGCTGCGCGCGTGGCGGGCCGGCCTTGCGAACCGACAGCTATCTCGCTCCCTGGGGAGGCATTCAGGGAGATACCCGCTGGATCGTGGTGCCCTCGGTCTGGTTCAACTACTGGCGCGCCGACGGGGGACGGTCCCTGAACTATTCGGTGAGCCCCTCCCTCGACCTTCGGATTTCGTCCCGTTTCACCTCGAGCTTCGGGCTCAATTTCTCCAAGAACCGGGATGACCGGCAGTGGTACGGCAACTTCACCGACGCCGCCGACGTCACCCATTACACCTTCGCGCACCTGGAGCAGCGGACTACCAGTCTGCAGACGCGGATGAACTTCACCGCCACCCCTACGCTCACCCTCCAGGTGTACGCCGAGCCGTTCGTGAGCAAGGGCCGCTATTCGAACGTGCGCGAGCTCGCCAGCCCGCGCGCCGCCGCGTATGACGACCGCTTCCAGCCCTATCTGGATCCCGCCGTGAGCAGCAATCCCAATCAGTTCAACGTCAAGCAGTTCCGCTCCAATGTGGTACTGCGTTGGGAATACCGCCCGGGCTCGGCACTCTACCTGGTCTGGCAGCAGGGACGCGAGGACTTCGAGCCGGTGCGGGGAAGCCGGAGCCTGCTCGGCGACATGGATCGCCTCTTCAGCGCGCACCCCGACAATACCTTCCTCGTGAAGCTTTCGTACTGGCTGGACCGGTGATCCCGCGAGGACATGGTGGCCGCCTTCCGGTCCGGCCGCGCGGGCGAGTGCATTGAATCGGCGATTGGGCGTCCGTACCAAGAGCGGTAGTCGGACCAACCCGAACCGGAGCGTGTGATGCGGAAGCGGAGCTTGATCGCTGGCGCGGCACTTGTCCTTGGCATGCAGGGAACCCTGCTCGCGCAGCCTGAGATCGGCATTAAGGGAGGGGCCTCGTTCGGGAACATCTCCAACAAGGGGATTTTGCCGGGCAACTTGAAGACCCGAACCGGCCTGGCCGGCGGGCTCTACCTGGGTAGCGGCGGGGTCATTGGCATCGGCGTCGAGGGACTCTACGCGCAGCGCGGAGCCGAATCGGATGAGCCCATCGCGACCTCCGAGACCCGGCTCGACTTCATCGATGTCCCGGGGTACGTGAAGGTCAGAATCCCCACGCCGGGCATCAAACCCTTCGTCTACGCGGGTCCTCAGGTTTCCTACGAAGTCAAGTGCCGCACCGCGGTCGGCGGAGATTGTGCGGACTACAGTACGTCTGACCGGAAGCGCTGGACCTTTGCCGGGATCATCGGCGCCGGGATCCGGATTGGTGCGGGGATCGGGCTGGGCATTGAAGGCCGCTATGTCTATGGGCTGACGGATCTCAAGCCCTCGACAGTCACCTCCAGCTCCAGCTACAAAGACAGGAGCTTCATGCTTCTGGGGAGCATCGGGCGCTAGGGAACAGTCCGAACGGAGGTGGCCGAAGGCGGAGCGCTCACAAACGGCTCCGCCTTCGCTTTTAGGGAATCCGCCGTCCCATCGAGGTCGCCGGTGTCATCACGGTCGCACCCGGATAGGGCCTGGAAGGGCCCTTGACCGCCAGCCACAGCGCCCGGTTGAACGCATCGTCATCCGCCCGGTCCTGCAGCCGGAAATCGAGCGCGGCGGAGGCCTCGGCTCCCGAGCCCGCGACTGGATTGCGCTCGGTAAGGGGGACTTGGGGCCGGAGCGCGGCGTACGGAGTGAGGTCAGGCACCTCGGCGTAGATGCCGCGGAGCGGCCGGCCAAACTTGTCGAACTGGGAGAGATGCTCGAGCGTCAGGATTTCCTCGATCGTCGCGAGCACATCGGTCGTATTGGTGAAGCGGTGCCAGACCCGCGGCCGGTTCCAGGCTGAGATCACCAGAAACGGCGACCGGTGCGAATCCACGTGGTCGGGCCCGTTCTGGGCATCGTCTTCGAGGACGAAGACAATCGTATTCCGCCAGAAGCGGCTCTTCGAGAGGGCTTCGATTACCCGGCCCAGCGCCAGATCATTGTCCGCCACGTAGGCGCGCGGCGTCAGTTCACCCGCGCGGCCGCCCATGGTATGGTCATTCGGGAGGTACAGAATCTGGAGCGCGGGCATCTCGCCGTCGCGCTCCCACCGGGCAAGCGCGGCCAGCCAGATGTCGGCCCGGCGCTGGTCGGAGACACTCATGTCGAAGCCGGGAAAAGCCGGCTCGGTATGGGCCTCGAGAAACGGCTTCAGGCCGCCGTACTGCTTCTCCGTTGCGCCTTCCCGTTCCGCGACGAACTCGCCGAAATTCCGGAAGCTGATGCCCCGCTTCCGGGCCAGGTCCCAGAGGTAGCCTTCGGCGGGCTCCGCGGCATCTTCCCCCTCGGCCGGGCGCACCCCGCGATTCTCACCCTGAAAATCGTAGCTGCGCCCGCGTCCCGAGTAGTTCTGCTGCAGCGTCTTCTGCGTATAGTCGGTCGCGTAAGCGGCCATCGACCAGTTGTGGCCATCGGCGCTCACCTCAGCATTCACGAAGAAACGGTCGAAGAGCCCGAAGCGCTCCGCAAGCGCATGATGATTAGGGGACACGGCCCGCGGAAAGAAAACCAGCGAGGTATCCCCATCGCCCTGGGGGAGGTCTCCGAATACCTGGTCATAGGTGCGGTTCTCTTTGACGAGATAAATCACGTGCTCAAAGGGTGGGTAGCTGGAGCGTCCGCCGGTGCGGTCCCAGCCGTTGGCGCGCGCTACCCGTGCCGAGAGCTGGGCCAGCGTGGCGGAATCCACCCGCGCCGGCGCCACCAGAGAGAGTGTGCCGGAGAGCTGGCTGAGGGTGTAGCCTTCCCGGCTCGGGCGGACCGGACCGATGCTGTCGGCCTGGTTGGCCGCCGTGCCGCGGCCTTTCGCGTTGGCCACGAGGAGGGTGTCACCCCGCACGAGAACCGCGGCGGGATACCAGCCGACCGGGATCCTGCCTAGCAAGCGGCCGCCGTCCTGAACCACCTCGAATATCGCCACCGCATTGTTATCGGCCTCCGCCACATAGAGTCGTTGCTCGTCGGCGGAGAGCGCCAGCGCATTCGGCGTGCTGCCTTCACCGGTCCCTCCAGGTACGCTGTCTCCCAGCTCGGCGACGACGCGCCTCGCGCGGGTGTCCACGATGCTCACGCGGTCGGTGCTCGCCGACGCGACGTAGAGCCGCGATCCGTTGCGGTTGAGCAGGAGGGCCGAGGGATGCCGGCCTACCCGGATGCTGCCGGCCGCGCTCAACCGGCCCGCATTGGGCCGGTAGACGATGACTTCGTAACCACCCCAGGCCGACACGTAGACGGTGCCGTCGGCGGCGCTTACCACCGCATAGGGGTAGCGCCCCGCGGGCAGCCGCTGCACGACCTGGCCGCTAGCCAGCTCGATGACCGCGAGGGTGTCGGCCAGGTTTTCCGCTACGTAGAGGAGCCGGTCATCGGGGGAGAGCGCCAGGCCGGCCGGATAACGCGTCCCGTTCCGGCGTGGTGCCTTAGGGGCGAGGATCAGGCTGTCCGCTGGCGCAGCGCTGCCTCGGCTCCACCCATAGCGGTAGACCACATCCTGGTTGCCGCCAGAAGCGTACAGCGTGCGCCCCGCATGATCGAAGCCGGCGCCGATGAACGCCGCCGGCTGCGAGAGGGTCTGCGTCACCCGTCCGGTACCCGGTTCGACGATCTGAATGCCCTGCTCGCGGTACCCATTCAGCAGCAGCACGATCCGATTGCCTTCTGGGGTCGCCAGCATTGCAAGGGGGAACTGTCCAACCTCGATCTGGCGCCCGGCTGGGTCGAGCCTCACTCCAGTGGGGAGCCGGTGCGCGGCCGCTGCGAGCTCGTCAGCAGCGCGTGCGGATCCCGGAGCTTGCGGCCGGCAAGCCAGCACGGTAAGCAAGCACGCCGTTGCGAGTTCTGAATGCCGCATGGTGGCCTCGGCGGAGTTGATCGATTGGCGTTGTCTATTGCGGCGGTAAGGTCACATTGCTCCAGGCCCGCTCATCCGCCACCAGACCGAGCGCCATGAGCGAGCGGGAGACCCGCGCCTTGAGGTTCTGCGCCCGGGCCATCGCGCTCGCCAGCTCACCGGCCTGCACCGAGTTCTTGACCTCGGTCCACTCCGCGCTCACCGCCGCATAGGTGTCCTTCGCCTCCTGCAGCTCCTGCTCGTCCAAACCCCGGGGCAGCCGCTTGGATTTGTCGATGCTGTCGAGCTTGGCCTTGATGGCGGCCAGGTTCCGGGGCAGCGCGACCGCCAGCGTGTCCATCTGCGCCGTAAGGGCGGCCTTTCGCGCAGGCAACGAGTCCGCCACCAGCTGGGCTTGTGCGGGCACCTCGCGTACGCTCGTTGAGGCAGCGGCATAGTCGCCCTTGGCCAGCTGGTCTTTGCCTTGATTCACTGCATCGGTGAGCGGGGCGACCTGATCGGGCACCACTTTCATCGCATCGGCGGGCAGCGCGGCGAGGGCCCGCTCGGCTGCGGCGACATCGGATTCTGCCCGCCCCTTGGCACTCGCGCAGGCACCCACAAGCAGGAGCGCCAGCGGGGCAAGACGGAGCGGAGTTCGCACGATCTGCATGCTATGCCTCGAGGTCGAAGGACGCCTATAGGATAACCCCTGTGGTCCGGGCGCCATACGATGGGTGCAACTTTCGGCGTGACCTGCATCACAGTTCGAATTCCCGCCGTGCACATCGACCGCCCGAGGTCGTCACATCAGATGTTCTTGACACCGACGCCGCAGTGCGCGGCGCGAACCTTGGGGGGAATCATGAAGGGTATGCTCCGATTGCTGGCTCCAATGGTCCTGGTGGGAGCGCTGGCCTGCAGCGACGACGGCACCTCGGGTACCGGCACCGTTGTGGTTCGGCTTACCGACGCTCCCGCGGACGACTTCGCGAGCGCGGTCGTGTACATCTCGGAAGTCACCGTGAAGGGCAGCGGCGCCAGTGCCAACGAAATTGTTATCAGCGACACGCCGCAGTCCTACGATCTGCTGACTCTGCAAAATGGAGTGACGGCGACACTGGGGACCGCCACCGTTCCTACCGGCACCTACAGCCAGATCAGGCTGCTGGTGGACTCGGCTCGCGTGACGCTCAAATCCGGAAATACCTTTGCGGACGGAACCACCTCCGCCAAGCTGACCGTGCCCAGCGGATCGCAAACCGGGATCAAGGTGACTTTCAGCCCGCCGGTCACGGTGACCGAGGATCAGACCGTCCTGGTAGTCGACTTCGACATCAACCAGAGCTTCATCTTCCAGGGGCCGCGCAATAATCCCACCAGCATCTCGTTCAGGCCGGTGCTGCATGCGACGGCGCTGGACGTGGCGGGAAGCATCAGCGGCATTATCCTGCCCGTGACCGCGCAGGCGACCGTGTATGCGATCGCCGGCACCGATACGGTACAAACGACCTTCGCCAACGTCACCACCGGGGCTTACACGCTCCAGTTCCTGCCGCCGGGGACCTATGTCGTGGGCGCCTCGGCAACGGGCTTTCAGTCGGCGACCAGCGCATCGCTCACCCTTAGCAATGCTCAGGCCCTGACAGGAATCAACCTCACGCTCCTGCCCTGACGCGCCGCAACGCACTGGCGGGACAATCCGCCACAGGGGCTCGAGCTCCTGCGGCGGATTTTTTGTCGAGGCGGAATGCGGCGCTATCTTGCAGAGCCTTCTCCTACGCGGACGCAGTGACAGCAACCACAGCGGTCATTCTTGCCCAGCACAGCGCCGGCGTGCGTGTCGCGGGGCTCAGCAACCTCGACCGTCTAGTGCTGACAGCGCTCGAGGCCGGCCTCGCACGAATCATCATACTTTCCGACGACCCGGAATCGGCTCGGCGCATGTTGCGGGCCGGCTCGTTCTCTCGAGCCGAGCTTCAGTGCCTTCGCGCGGATTCCGCCGCCGCGGGAAGCGCGCTTTTCGCGCTCGCGGCGGAGCCGGCGTCTTTCGTCTTGCTGCGGACCGATGTGGTCATCGATCCCCAGTACGTGCGGCGCCTGCTTGCCGCAACTGGACCCGCTGAGGAGGCAGTACTCGGCGTGGATTCCGCGTGGAATTGGCTTGGGATCGGCTGTCTGCCGCCGCGATTCGCCGCGCGACTCGCCGCGGATCCTTCGCGCACCGCGGCGGAGCTCCCCTCGGGCGAAGCCAGCCGCCCGTTGCGGCCTGAACCCGGTTTTGCCGTGCGCCTCGCAGGCGCTTCGGATCGACGCACGGCCGAACGGGCTCTGGTGCGGGGCACGGGGAAGTCCAGCGACGGGCTCGTTTCTCGTTACCTCAATCGCCCGGTGTCGCGCGCCATCTCCCTGGTCCTAATTCAGCTTCCCGTCACACCCAACGGCGTCACCTTCTTCGGCTTGTTCCTCTCACTGCTGAGCACCTGGTTCATTGTACGCGGGCAATTCGTCGCCGGGACACTGCTGATTCAGCTCAACAGCATTCTGGACGGCTGCGATGGAGAAATCGCCCGTGCCAAATTCCTCGCCTCGCCGCAGGGGGAGCGCACCGACCGCCTCGTCGATAGCGCGGGAAACATCCTTTTCGGGGTAGCGCTTCCGCTCGGCCTTTACCGGATGTCGGAAAACCCGCTCTACCTCTGGCTCGGAGCGTTTCTCCTGCTGAGCGTCCCGATTCTGCTGGCCCTCGTGCACCTCAATCCGCGCTCGGAGCACTACCACCACACCACCGGGCGGCTGCAGGCGCGTTTTGCCGGCAGGCCTGCGCTGGCTAAGCTCTTCACCGGTGTCACCCGGCTCTTCAGCCACGATTCGCTGGCTCTGCTTGCCCTGGTGCTCGCGCTCCTCGGAGCCATGCAGGTCTTTCTCTATCTCATCGTCGTCGGGACCGTGGCCTATTACTGGCTTCTGCTGGCCCGTTCCCGCGCAACTGCTCCGCCATCTCCAGTACCGCTTTGACGACCACCCCCGGCTGCTCTTCGTGGATGCGCAACCCTGCAGCGGGAACGGTATCCACGGCGAGCTGAGGAACCCGGGCGGTGAAGAGCGCGAACTGGGTCCGCGGCACCCCACTGCCCCGGGGCGCTCCTCCGATCAGCAGGTGTATCGGTATCCGGATTTGGTCGAGCAACGGCGCGATCGATTCGGGCTCCTTCGCGCGCGCCATTCCCTTGAGCGCTCGCAGCACCGCGCCGAGATCGCCCGCGGCGCCGTCGGTATAGCTATCGATGACCTCAGAGGTGACCCAGCTCGAGTCTCCCGCCGTCTCGAGCATCCCCTTGCGGAGCTGGCTGCGAATCTTCCCGCGTCCCCCGAAGAGCTTGATCAGCCAGGCGTAGCGTACGGCACGGCGGACGCTCGTGGTCGCCACGGTATCGAGCGGCCCTCCGTTTTCCGCCACGAGACCGCACACCAGGTCCGGCCGGTGGGCCGCGAGACGCAACGCGATGGACACGCCCGCAGAATGGGCCAGCACCGGTGCGCACCCGGTATTCCCGAGCGTATCCAGCACCGCCGCCACGCGGTGTGACTGCGCGGTGAGGGTGTAATCGCTTTTGCCCGGCCGCGATGAATGTCCGACGCCGATGGGCTCGACCACGATGATCTGAAAGCCCGCTTCCGCGAGCGGCGGAATGACCTTGCGATAGGCATAGGCGGAACCCAGCAAGCCGGGGATCACGACGATGGGACGCCCTTGCCCCACGATGGTAGTTCTCAAGGTCTCGGCGGGAGCCACCGTGATGTCGCGGACCACGGCTGAATCCACCGCGGCAAGGAGCATAAGGCTAACCAGCATCGGAACTTCCGTTCTCCAAAACAGGAATCTGAAAGATGGCGGCAGTGGCTCACCGGCGCACCTTGCGAATTCCCTCCCCCGCTCCATCTTTGCCGGGTACCGTTCGCCTTCCGGCCGGAGGTTTCCTCCCCCGTGCCGCGCCTATCTGTAGTGTCGACGGCAGCTTGCGTCACCAGCTGGAGTCCTTGGCATGGGCGTTCCCCCGCCGGACGAAATTGAACGTGATACCTTGACGATCCTCAAACGGGTCGGTCGTCCCGGTATTGAGCCCAGCAGGCAAAGCGAGCTGCTCGCGGATCTCGAGTTCGATTCTATCCAGGTGATCGAGCTGGTCGCCGAGCTGGAGGACCACTTCAACGTCTCTATTCCGCTCAACGAGCTGCCCCGCATCAAAACGGTGGGCGACATGAGTGACGCGCTCGCTCGCCTCATGCAGGAAGCGCGGAGCGCCGGGTGACGGCGCTTCGCACCCTTCCAGAGACCCTCGTGGATGCCGCCAGGAGCGGCCGCGGCTTTCGTTTCCTGAATGAGCAGGGAGAAGAGCGCCCCTGCTCCTATGCCGAGATGTTGGAGCTCGCGGCCCGCCTGGGCGGAGCGCTTCGCGCCAACGGCCTGAAGCGTGGCGACCGGATCGCTCTGGTCATTCAGGATCCCGAAGGTTTCCTCACCGCATTTCTGGGGGCTTCCCTGGCGGGACTTGTCCCGGTACCCGTGTGCCCGCCAAGCAGCTTCGGTGCCCGGGAGGCGTATCTCGCCACGACGGAGCATGTATTGGCCGCCGCGAAGGTGAGCGCGCTGTTGACCGCTGAGCCCCTCGAGGCTGGGTTGCGCGAGCGGGCTGACCACATCGGCGTATCGCTGGTACACCGGTGGGACGAGCTGCATGGTCCTGCCCTCGCCTCGATCGAGCCGGCCGCTCTGTCGGACCCTGCGTTCATGCAGTTCACTTCGGGGTCTACCGCTCATCCCAAAGGCGTCGTGCTCACCCACGCGAATCTTGCCTCCAACGCGGCAGCGATCTGCGGGCCGCGCGGGCTGGCGCTGGGACCGGAAGACTTCGCGGTCAGCTGGCTCCCGCTCCACCACGACATGGGGCTGATCGGTATGGCCCTCGCCTCGGTCTGGGGACAGGTCAATACCGCCATCATGCCACCGGTGCTCTTTCTGAAGCGTCCCACCGAGTGGCTTAAAGCGATTCATCGCTACCGGGGTACTCTCAGCTTTGCCCCGAGCTTTGCCTACGAGCTGTGCCTCCGCCGCTTCAAGCCAGCCGAGCTCGAGCAGCTCGACCTTTCCTGCTGGCGGGTGGCCGGCTGCGGCGCGGAGCCCGTACGAGCTGATACGCTGGAAGCCTTCGCACACACCTTCGCAGCGGCGGGCTTCAATCCCCGCGCCTTCATGCCGTGTTACGGGATGGCCGAGCATACGCTGGCTATCACCTTCGCGAGCCAGAACCGGTCCCTTCAGGTCGATGAGATCTCGTCCGAGGCGCTGGTGGTGCGTCGCCGCGCCGCGCCGCCCCGTGGACCTCGCGAGCGCGCACTCCGGATCGTGAACTGCGGGCGGCCTTTCCCCGGGCATGAGGTCCGGATCGTCGATGAGTACGGGCTGCCCCTGCCGGAGCGGGCCGTTGGGGAGATCGTGGCCCGCGGCCCTTCGGTGATGCAGGGCTACTTCGAGCAACCGGAAAGCACGGCCCGGGCACTGCGGGACGGCTGGCTCCACACCGGCGACGAAGGATACCTCTCGAACGGCGACCTCTACGTCTGCGGGAGGCAGAAGGACATCGTGATCGTCAACGGTCGCAACTTCTATCCCGAGGATCTCGAGTGGGCCGTCGGTGAGCTGCCGGGAGTCCGCTCGGGCAACGTGGTCGCCTTCGGAGTCGGCGGCCTGGGCAGCGGTGACCGCGAGCGCGTCGTCGTAGTGGTGGAATCCAAGGGGAAGCTGCCCGCGGACGAACTGGCGCTCGAAGTGCGCCGGCGGATCGTCGACAGTGTCGGACTGCAGGTGGACGAAGTCGTGATCGCCCCCTCGGGCACCGTGCAGCGAACCAGCAGCGGGAAGGTGAAGCGCTCTCAGCTCAAGTCACAATTCGAGTCCGGCACGCTGCGGACGAAGCCGACACCGACATGGATCTCCTCGACAAGCTACGCGCCGTAGCCGCCCGCACGGCTCCGTTCGAGGGCGCTGCCTGCCGCCCGTTCGACACCGTCTTCGACGAGGTCTTGGGGCCCTGCGAGGTGGTCTTCCAGGGTCGTCCGGTGCTGATGTTCGGCTCGAACAATTACTTCGGGCTGAGCTTCCATCCCGCCGTCCAGGCCGCCGCGCGCGAAGCGGTGGGACGCTTCGGCAGCGGGAGCACCGGCTCGCGCGTAGCCAACGGCACGCTGCGGATCCATGAGGAGCTGGAGCGCGACTTCGCCGAGACCTTCGGCAAGCGGCATGGGATGATCTTCTCCACCGGCTTCCAGGCCAATCTCTGCCTGGTGGCAGGTCTGTGCGGCACCGAAGACACCGTCCTGCTCGATGCGGCGTGCCATGCCAGCATTTACGACGGCGCCAAGCTCTCGGGCGCCTCCGTCCTGGCCTTCCGTCACAATTCCGCGAGCGACCTCGCCAAGAAGCTCGACCGGCTGCCCCGCGGACAGCGCAATCGCCTGGTGGTCGTCGAAGGCCTGTACTCGATTCACGGCGACGTGGCTCCACTCGAGGACATCCTCGCCGCCTGCCGGGCGGGCGGGGCCTATCTCCTGGTCGACGAGGCCCATTCGTTCGGCGTCTATGGCGATCGCGGGCTCGGTTGCGCCGATGAACAGGGAGTGCTGGAACAGGTAGATTTTGTCGTTGGGACGTTCTCCAAGGCGCTGGCGGCGGTGGGTGGGTTCGCCATCTCGGATCATCCCGAGTTGCGCATGCTGCATTTCGCGGCGCGCCCCTATGTTTTCACGGCTTCGCCCTCGCCCGCCACGGTTGCGGGAGTCCAGGCCGCCCTGCGCGTGCTCCGGGACGATCGCCGCTCCCGCCCGCGCCTGTGGGAGAACGTCCGGCGGATGCGCTCGGGTCTCTCGCGAATGGGTTATTCGATCGGCCCGGTCGAGTCCCCCATCGTGCCGATCCTGATCGGGGAAGAAGCCCTCACGGTCGGCATGTGGCAGGCGCTGCTCGAGGCTGGACTCTATGTGAACATCGTCCTTCCGCCCGGCTGCCCAAAGGGACAGTGCCTGCTCCGCACCAGCTATTCGTCCGCTCATAGTCCAGCGCAGATCGATGCCGCGCTGGAGATCTTCGCAGCCGTCGGCAAACAGGCTGGCGTGCTCATGGAAGGAGGCTCCGGTGTCGCCCAAGAAGCTGCTGCTCATTAACCCGCGCAACCGCGTCTCGCTCTACGGCGAGTATCTCTGGGAGCCGCTCGCGCTGGCGTACGTCGCCGCGGTCACTCCCAAGCACTGGGATGTGGAGCTGATCGACGAGCAGTGCGAGGGGCTCCGGGACTACGGCGACGTCAAAGCGGATCTGGTGGGCATCACCGCGTTCACCACCCAGGTTACCCGCGCATATGATATCGCGGCGCATTTCCGCGGCCGCGGGATTCCCGTGGTGCTGGGCGGAATCCACGCTTCCCTCGTGCCGACCGAGGCGATCCAGTACTGCGACGCGATCTACCTGGGTGAGTGCGAATCCGGCTGGCCGGAGCTCATCACGGACGTCGAGGCCGGCAAGCTGCAGAAGACCTATCAGGGCAAAAACCTGCCGCCCGAACAACACACCTGGCCCGACCGGAGCATCTTCAAGAAGTATCACTACGAATACGTCTCGGCCCAGACGACTCGTGGCTGCCCCATGGACTGCTCGTTCTGCTCGGTGACGGTGTTCAACGGCAACATCTTCCGGATGCGGGACGTGGACGATGTCGTGGCGGAGGTGCGGGCCATCCCGCACCGCGACATCATCTTCGTCGATGACGACCTCAACGGCTTCTCCAGGAAAGCCAAGGAGCGCTGCCTGGCGCTGTTCCGCGCCATGATCGCCGCGGACCTGGGCAAGCGCTGGATCACGCAGGTCACCATCAACTTCGGCGACGACGATGAGATGCTGGAGCTGGCCCGCGCGGCCGGGTGCGCCGGAGTCTTCATCGGACTGGAGAGCACCGACACCGCGTCTCTCCAGCTCATCCGCAAGGATGGGAAGTCCCAGAAGCGCGGAACCGCGTATTACGAGGACAACATCGCCCGGATCCATCGCCACGGCATCGGGGTGGTGGGCTCCTTCATTCTGGGGATCGACAGCCAGAATATGGAGACCATCGCACCGGAGATCCTTGCCTTCGCCGAACGGGTCCGCCTGGATGGAATGAACCTGACGATTCTGACACCGCTGCCGGGTACCCGCGACTACGTCCGCTACGACCAGGAAGGCCGCATTCTGTTCAAGGAGTACCCCGGAGACTGGGAGAAGTACACGCTTGCCTTCCCGGTCACGCGCATGCTCAACGTGAGCGGCGCCGGCCTCATGAAGCGCTACTTCGAGGTGCTCCAGTTCTTCCGGCCGGAGCACCTTGCGGAGCTGTACTGGCGGACCCATCACGAGGTCTCGCCTGACGCGGCATGGCACGTGTTCCGCTGGAATCGGGTCTGGTCCAACTACTGTCTGCGGGCCAATCTCTTCAGGCGCTCGCCACTCGCGGCCAGTTATCCGCGCGAGCTTCCCCTCGAGCCGCCCCCGGAGCCCGAGACGCTGGCCGCAGCGGCCGAAGGGCTGCTCCTGACCGGCTGATCACCCGGTTATTCTTCGCTTCTGGATGAGGCAGACCATCCGGAGGCACCCCAATTCGGAGGAGTACGTGCGGGAGCAGGACTTGGACTGATGCGTCGCTGTCTCCTGCTCCTCATCGATGGGCTGCGTCCGGATGTGGCGGAGGCGGAGCTGGCCGCCGGGCGGCTGCCCAACCTGGCGCGGCTGGTCGCTGGCGGCGGCGTGGGCAGAGCGGTCACCTCCTTCCCCTCGACCACCAGCGTCTCGTACCTCCCCTTCTTTACCGGCTGCACGCCCGGACGCTGCAACGTCCCCTCCATCCGCTGGCTCGAGCGCTCGCGCTACGACGGACGGTGGTGGCGTACGCGAGACGCCGTCCGCAGTTATTGCGGCTATCAGGCAGGCAGGCTCGACGCGGACGTCGCGTCCGATATCCGCACCATCTTCGAGCTGGTGCCGGAGAGCGTGGGCATCTTCACCATGGTCACGCGAGGACTCCCCCCCGAGCGAAATCCTGCGCGCGTGGAGCGCGGATTCTGGGGAATCCTGGGCCACTATGCCCAATGGCACCAGCCTTCCGACGACGCTGCAGCCGGCCACTTGCTGCGGGCGGCCGCCCAGCCGAACCGCTTCATCTTCGTCCAATTCCCAGCGGTGGACGGCTACACCCACCAGGCAGATCCCCAGGCCCCCAAGGTGCTCCGCGCGCTTTCCCGCGTCGATCTCGCGGTGGGGCGCCTGCTCGAGGCGCTGGCCCAAAACGGAGACCTCGCGGAAACGCTGGTCCTGATCGTGAGCGACCACGGGGCATCGGTGGTAACCGAGCACGTGGATCTGGCAGATTGGTTTCGGGAACGCGGCGTCCGGACACTTTCCCACCCCGTGCTTTGGGAACGGAATCCCGGGGCAGCGGTCATGGTCGCCGGCAACGGCTCGGCGATGGTGTACGCCCAGCCGAACCACCCGCGCGGAGCGCGCTGGCCTCTCTCCCGGCTGCGCCAACCCGACGCGTTCGGTGCTCGAGAAGATCTCATTAGCCGCCTCGCGGCAGAGCCCGCCGTCGCGCTGCTGGCCGCCGAAGCGGAAACGGGAGGTATTGTGCTGGTGAATGCAGCGGGAGAGGCCGAGCTGACTCAGGAGAACGGCGTCATTCGCTATACGCCCCGGACAGCGGACCCTCTCGATCTGGGTGGCCGGGTCGAAGGAACCTCCCGCGAATGGCTGGCGCGCTCGTGGGACGCTGCGCTGCCCGATGCCGCGTTCCAGCTCCTCGATCAATTCCGCTCGACCCGGACTGGAGACGTCGTCGTGGTGGGGAATGAGGGTTACGACTTCCGCCGACGCTTCGAAATTCCGGAGCATCGCTCGGGGCACGGGAGTCTCATTCGCGCCCACATGCTGACGCCGCTCTGGTCGAATCGCGCACTCCCCCAGATTCCCCTTCGCACCATCGACCTCTTTCCCACCATGCTGGATTGGCTGCAGGTCCCGCTCCCGCCCGGAATCGACGGTGAGCTCGTCTGGAGGGCGGGTTAAGCAAGGCGCGTCCGGCCCCGGCCAAGGGGTACCCGTCGCCCCCCCTAGAATGCTATTTTGTTGAGCTTGTGCCCGTTCCTTTCACCCGGACGCTCACTACATGCTCGACGGGAAGCGCTCGCCCCGCCAGACTGTTATCCTCGCCGCCGGCAACGGTCAGCGAATCGGTGCCCTGGGACAACACCTTCCGAAGCCATTGCTTCGGGTCGCCGGGCACCCGCTCATCGAACATGCCCTCGATCAGGCCGCCCAAGCCGGCTGTGAGGAAGCGGTGATTGTGCTCGGGCACGGGGCCGACCGGCTGCAGGGCGAGCTGGCGCAAATTGCCACACCACTTCGCATCACCGCCGTGCTGAACCCGCACTACCATCTGCCGAACGGAATGTCGCTGCTCGCGGCCGAGCCCTACGCGGACGAGCGGTTCTTCCTCCAGATGGCAGACCACGTCTTCAGCGAGCCGGTGCTCCGGCAGCTGACCGACCCTTCGCTGGATGGCGCGGCGCGCCTGCTGGTAGATCCCTCGCCCCGGGATCTCGACGAGGCCGATGCCACCAAGGTTCGCATCCATGAGGGCTTCGTCACCGCCATCGGGAAAGAGGTGCTGCCCTACGACGCGGTGGACGCCGGCTGCTTCTTGCTCGATCGCAGAGTATTCGCGGCCTTGCGGGCGGTCAGCGGCGAGGCGGCGTCCGTCTCGGCGGGCATGGAGCAGCTCGCCGCGGTTCGCGCGCTTGCCCCGGTTCCCCTCGAAGGCGTGAGCTGGGTTGACGTGGACACCCCAGCCGATTGGGAGCGCGCGGAAGCCCTGCTGAATCGCTGACCCCGGTCCAGTTCCCTCCTCTTCGCTACAGCTTCGTGCGGCTCGCCCCGGTGCCTGTGCGGCTCCGGGGGCGCTACCGCGTCTGGAAGGCAGGAAGAAGCATTCCACGACGCGCGCGGAGACGCTTCCCATGGCCAAGCTGACCAAGAAAGCAGTGCGAAAAAAGCGCGGCAGGGTACGCCAGACCTATGACAAGCTGGAGACCAAGCTCATGGCCTCCGTAGGACGCCGCGCGGTGCGCATCGGGCGGACGACTGCGAAGGAGATAACCCGCAAAGCGCTGAAGGCAGCGGCCCTCGCGGCGAGCTTGGCAGCCGCCAAGGTCGTGTTGGACGAGATTCGCGCGCGGCGCAAGCGGACGGCGAGCTGAGCGGCCGGCGCGTCACCATGTCCAGCCATCGAGTCCCCCTGAACGAGCAGGTGCTGGTGATCACCGGAGCGTCGAGCGGGATCGGTCTGGCCACCGCCCGGCTCGCCGCCCAGGCGGGGGCCAAGGTCGTGCTGGCGGCTCGCAACGAACGCGATCTGGCCACCGCGGTGCGAGAAATCCAGGCGGCCGGAGGGCAGGCCCTCGCCGTCACGGCCGACGTCTCCGATCCTGAACAGGTGGAAGCGATCGCGGTCGAGACGATGCGCGAGTATGGCCGCATCGATACCTGGGTCAACAATGCCGGCGTTTCCCTCTACGGCAAGCTGCTCGAGACCACGCTGGATGACATGCACCGCCAGTTCGAGATCAACTTCTGGGGCGGTGTGTATGGAAGCCTTGCCGCGGTGCACCGGATGCGGAAGCGTGGCGGTACCCTGATCAACGTCGCGAGTGTGCTCGCGGATCGCGCCATCCCCTTACAGGGGATCTATTGCGCCTCGAAGCACGCGCTCAAAGCGTTCACCGATTCGCTGCGGATGGAGCTCGAGGCCGACCGGCTGCCGATCCACGTCTGTCTCGTCAAGCCGGCCAGCATGGCGACCCCGCTCTTCGACAAGGCCAGGACCAGTCTGGCGGAAGAGCCGCAGCCGATTCCCCCCGTGTATGCCCCCGAAGTCGCGGCGCGAACCATCCTCTCCTGCGCCGAGCGCCCGGTGCGGGAAGTGATCGCGGGCGGAGCGGGGCTCCTCCTCCGGGTCGGACACGCTGTCAGTCCTCGGCTCACCGACAAGTATCTGGAACGGACGGGGTTTGCTATGCAGCAGAGCGGCCGGGCCGTACAGCCGGGGAGGCGCGACAATCTGTACGAGCCGCTGACGCATGACGGCGGCGAGCGCGGACGCAGCTGGCGCGGGCCAGTGTTCAAGCGGAGCCTCTACACCGCAGGGAGGCTGCATCCCGGACGGGCTGCCTGGGCTGCTGCGGGCCTCGGGCTCGTGACGCTGCTCGGGATGCGGGCGCTGCGACGAAGAAAGTCGCTGTGAGCCTGCGCCCCGAGCCAGTCGTCACTCAAAGGAAGGACCAGGACGGGCCCTCCTGCCCGGCCCAATCCGCTCAATCGAGGAGGTAGCCATGCGCGATGTGCAAACGCGGGTCAAGCGGGGTGGCAAGGCCGCTGCGGCCCTTGCAACCGATGTGGGCAAGAAGGCGGCAAAGCGAGTGGCCCTCGCAGCCGACACCATGTTCGTGAAGCTGGGTGAGGCGGCCAAGAAGCGCCAGCGCGCCCGCAAGGCCAAGTCCGCTCTCAAGACGGCCGGAAAGGTGGCATTGGTGGTGGGTGCCGGCGCGGTGACGGCGCTCGCAGGAAAGACCGTCCTGGCCCGGGTCAACGGCCGGAGCCGTAAACGCCGCTAACCGAAGAGGAGCAACAATGCGAATGATTATTCAGGGTGGCTTGGCCGCCATGCTCGTGCTGGGCGCCGGGGCCGCCTGCAGCGACTCGACCGACCCCGCCGATCAAGACGATTTCAGCGCCACGCTCACCGGAGCCGCCGAGAGGCCGAATCCCGTGACGACCACCGCGACGGGATCCGCGACCGTCGAGATCGATGACAGCGACCAGACCCTCACCGTCACCGTAAACGTGACCAACCTGGTGAGCACCATAAGCGCCCATATCCACGTAGGTGACAGCAACACCGCGGGGCCGATCTCGGTTACCCTGCTCGCCACGCCGTTGGCAATCGGCAGCTTTACCGGCAAGATCGTCGACAACGAGGTGTTCACCGCAGCGGACGTCTCGGGAGGCGAGACCTTTGCGACCCTGGTCGCCAAGATCCGCTCGGGAAACGCCTACATCAACGTCCACACGGTAGCGAACCCGGGAGGAGAGATCCGGGGACAGCTCGTCGCGCAATAGCGAGTTCCGCCGTATCTTTGGCGCCTCCCTATGACTTCTGTGCAGGGCAGGCTCCAGGGCTCGCTCGCCGAGCGCTATACAATCGAGCATGAGGTCGGGCGCGGCGGCATGGCGACGGTATACCTTGCCCAGGACCTTCGCCATCACCGCCCCGTCGCCCTCAAAGTGCTCCATCCCGAGCTCGCCTTGAGCCTGGGATCGGAGCGCTTTCTGCGGGAAATCCAGATCGCCGCCCGGCTGCAGCATCCGCACATCGTGCCCCTCTATGACTCGGGGCAGGCGGGTGAGCTGCTGTACTATGTGATGCCCTTCATCGAAGGCGAATCGCTGCGCCAGCACCTGGAGCGCAACCCGCAGCTCCCCCTGGAGGAAGCGGTGCGGATTGCGCGTGCCGTGGCCTCCGCGCTCGACTACGCGCACCGCCAGAAGATCGTCCACCGCGATATCAAGCCCGAAAACGTGATGCTGAGCGAAGGCGAGCCGATGGTCACCGACTTCGGCATCGCCAAGGCGGTCAGCGCCGCCGTCGCAGGCTCCCTCACCCAAACCGGCACCGCGGTCGGCACTCCGTCATACATGAGCCCCGAGCAGGCGGCGGGCGAGCCGGACCTCGACGCCCGCAGCGACATCTACTCGCTCGGCGCGATGCTCTACGAAATGATCGGGGGGACGGCCCCCTTTGTCGGGCCGACCATTCAGGCCATCATCGCGAAGCTCTTCACCGATCCGCCTCCACCGCTCCGCGAGCAGCGCCCGGACGTCCCCGAGTGGCTGAACTCCGCGGTGATCAAGGCGCTCGAGAAGAAGCCCGCCAGCCGCTACGCGACAGCGGCGCAGTTTGCCCAGGCGCTTACCTGGCCCAGCGGCACGTCGACCCCTCCCGAGCTCAAGACCGGCGCGGTGGCCGCCAAATCCATTGCAGTGCTGCCGTTCGTCAACATGAGCAACGACCCGGAGAACGAGTACTTCAGCGACGGCGTCGCGGAAGACATCATCAACGCGCTCACCAAGATCCAGGCGCTTCGGGTCGCCTCGCGCACTTCGACTTTCGCGTTCAAGGGCAAGAACGAGGACATCGGCGAGATCGGCCGCAAGCTTAAGGTGGCGACGGTGCTGGAAGGCAGCGTGCGCAAGGCCGGCGCCCGCCTCAGGGTAACTGCCCAGCTGGTGAGCGTCGCCGACGGGAACAACCTCTGGTCGGAACGCTATGACCGGCAGCTCGAGGATGTGTTCGAGATTCAGGACGAGATCGCCGGCAACATCGTCAAGGCGTTGCGGGTCGTTCTGAGCGAAGGAGAGAAGCGGGCCATCGAGAAGGCGCCGACCGAGAATATCGAGGCGTACGAGTACTACCTGCGCGGTCGCAAGTTCTTCCACCAGTGGAGCCGCACCGGGATCCAGTACGCTCGCCGGATGTTCGAGCGCGCGATCGATATCGATCCCAACTACGCCATCGCCTTCGCGGGCATCGCGGATTGCTGCGCCTTCCTCTACATGTATTGGGACGGCAGCCGGGCCAATCTCGAGGGCGCCGAAACCGCGAGCCGGAAAGCGCTCGATCTCGCTCCCGAGCTGGCCGAGACGCACGCCTCGCGGGGCTTCGCGCTGACCCTGAGCGGGGATTATCCAGGAGCAGTCCGGGAATTCGAGACCGCGATTCGCCTGAACCCCAACCTCTACGAAGCCCACTACCTCTATGCCCGCGCCCATATGCAGGAGGGCAAGCTGGAGGAGGCGGTACGCCAGTTCATGGAAGCCGCCCGCCTGCGGCCCGAGGACTACCAGGCGCTCCTGCTGGTGCAAGGGCCGCTTCGGGGACTGGGGCGCCACGAAGAAGTTCAGAAGGTGCTACGCGCCGGACTCCAGCTGGCCGAAAAGCACCTCGAGCTCAATCCGGATGACGCCCGCGCCTTATACCTGGGTGGCACAGCGCTGGTTCAGCTCGGCGAGCGAGAACGAGCGCTCGACTGGGCCGGGCGAGCGCGCGCAGCCAACGAATCGGATTCGCTCGTCCTCTACAACGTGGCCTGCGTCTACGCCCTCGGTGGCCTGAAGAACGAGGCCCTCGAGTGCCTTGAGAAAGCGGTACAGAACGGATTCGGGCACGGAGGGTGGATCGATCACGACTCCGATCTGGACAGCCTGCGCGGCGATCCCCGCTTCGAAGCGCTCAAGAAGCGACTCTAGCTTTCCGCAATGAGCGTCACCATCCTCCTCGCCCTGGCCGCGCTCCAGGACTCGACCCCAGTCCACCGCGGCCGGGCCAGCGAGCTGCGGGTTAGGCCGCCGCGCCTGGAAGCGAGCATTACCGTGGACGGTCAGCTCACCGAGCCGGTGTGGACCCAGGCGGCCCGGCTGATCGAGTTCTCCCAGTACCAGCCGGTGGATGGCCGCCCGGCTGCCGAGCCGACCGAAGTCCTGATCTGGTACGCTCCCGACGCCATCTACTTCGGCATCCGGGCCCGCGAGCTCCACGGCGACGTGATCCGCGCCACCCGAGCCAACCGCGACAACATCACCAGCGAAGACAACGTCCAGATCCTGCTGGATACCTTCAACAGCCACCGCCTCGCCTTTCTCTTCGGAGTGAATCCGCTCGGCGTGCAGCAGGATGGCACCCGCAGCGATCAGTTCGGGGGTGGAGCGGGCGGCCGCTCCGCCACGGGGGGCGGCGACCGCGAGATCAACTTCCTCGAGGGCAACGTCGATCTCAATCCCGATTATGCCTTCGAATCGCGCGGCCGGCTGGTCGAGGGCGGCTACGAAATCGAAATCCGGATTCCGTTCAAGAGCTTGCGTTACCAGGATCGCGCGGTACAGAGCTGGGGCATCAATGTGCTCCGCCGCGTCCAGCACAGCGGCTTCCAGGATTCCTGGACCCCGGCGCGGAGGGGGAGCGCGAGCTTCCTTTCGCAATCCGGCTCGCTGGAGGACCTGCACGACCTCAAGCGGGGTCTCGTCCTCGAGCTCACCCCGACGGCCACCGGGCGGCTGGACGGCGCAACCGCGGCAGCGCCGGGCACCGGCTGGAAGTACGCAGAGGCCGGTGAGCTCGGCGCGGACGTTCGCTGGGGGATCCGCCAGAATCTGACCCTCAATGGAACCTGGAATCCCGATTTCTCGCAGGTGGAAGCCGACGTCGGGCAGGTGCTGCTGAACGAGCGCTTTGCGCTTTTCTATCCGGAGAAGCGGCCTTTCTTCCTGGAAGGGCTCGAGCTCTTCGATACCCCGAGTCAGCTCATCTACACCCGCACCATCGTCGCGCCGCGTGCCGGCCTCAAGCTCGCCGGCAAGCTTGGGCGCACCCAGGTGGCCACCTTGAGCGCGGCGGACGATCAGGCGTATTCCTGGAGCGCCGGGCACAGGCCATGGTTCGGCGCGGCGCGGCTGCGGACCGACCTGGGCGGGAACTCGACCGTGGGCGCCGTGCTGACCACCCGCGAGGACGACGGCGATTATTCCCGCCTGGCCGGCGCCGACCTGCGCATCTATCACTCCAAGCTCTATTACGTCGAGTTGCAGGCGGCGCAGTCCTGGACCGACAGTCTTGCCGGCCATCGCAGCGGCCCCCTGCTCACCGCCGCCTGGGACCGGACCGGCCGGGCCTGGGGCTTCCATTATTCCGTGCGCGCGGTCGGGCCCGGCTTCAAGGCCGCCACGGGCTTCGTGAATCGCACCGGGATCATCGATGGGAGCATTCACAACCGGCTGAGCTTCTACGGGCGGCCCGGCGCGCTGCTGGAGACCTGGACCACTTTCTTCAGCATTGCGAGGATCTGGAACTACTCGAGCCCCGGCGACGGAGCGATCGAGGGGAACGAGTCCGTGAATCCCAGCGCGCGGCTCCGCGGCGGCTGGCAGCTCAGCGGCACCTTCGGTCGGAGCTTCTTCAGCTACGATCCGGCGCTCTACGCGGGATACACAGTGCAGAACGGCATCGGCGGTCAGCCTCCGGTGCTTCCCTTCGACGTGCCACAACCTGAGCGCAACCAGTGGGGTGCATCGCTCCGCGTCACCACGCCGACCTACCGGCGGCTCACCGCTACGGCGAGCTTTGCCCCCGGACGCGTCCCGATCTTTCGCGAGGCGGCCCCGGGCCGCAGCCTGCGCCTTGATGGCTCCGTGGATCTCAGGCCGACCACCGCGCTTCGCGCTACGCTGCAGCTGAGCCGGCTCACGCTCACGCGCCGGCGCGATGGCTCACGCTTCTCCAGCGAGACCATCCCGCGGGTGAAGCTCGAGTATCAGATCTCGCGCCCGCTCTTTCTCCGCTTTGTGGGGCAGTACTCCGCGCGTGCGCAGGCGCCGCTGGTCGACCGCGCCGGGCACCCCATTCTGCTCAACGGGTCGCCCGTTGCGGCGGTGAGCAGCAATGAGTTCCGGATGGATTGGCTGTTCAGCTACCGTCCGACGCCGGGTACCCTGGTCTACCTGGGGTACGGCTCGACCCTCGAAGAGCCGGAGCAGTTCCGCTTCAATCGGTTGAGCCGGACGAGCGACGGCTTCTTCGGCAAGCTGAGCTATCTCTTCCGCATGTAATTCACTCGAGAGCCGCAACCTCTTCGAGCAGGGTTCGCGTGAACTGGAGCTCGTCCTCGCACACCTGATGCCCCATGCCCGGATAGATCCGCCGGGTCACCGCCGCGCCCATTCGCTCGAACACGGCGGCGCTCTCATTCACCCGCTCGAGCGGAACGTGCGGGTCGATGTCGCTGCACCCCAGAAAGACCGGAGTTCGCTCGAAGTTTCCCGGATGGTTCCAGAGCGTCCCGGGCGGCCCGATCAGGCCGCCGCTCAGAGCCACCAACCCGCCGAAGCGGCTCGCATGCCGCACCGTGTACTCCGAGGCGAGACAGGCGCCCTGAGAAAAACCCAGCAGGACGATGCGGCGCCGCGGAACGCCCCGCGATTCCACCTCCCGCACCAGCTGATCGATCACCCAGAGGCCCGAGGAGAGCCCCGGCTCATTGCGTTCCGTTTCGGCCAGAAAGCTGTAGGGATACCAGGTGTGCCCCGCGGCCGCCGGAGCCAGATAGGTAAACTGGGGGTGCGCTAAGAGCGCGGAGAGCTCCAGAATGTTCTCCGCTCCCGCATTGCGGCCGTGCAGCATGAGCAGCACCGCCCGGCTGGCTTCGATGCCGGGACCTTTCGTGAGGACGGGTTGCCCACCGTGCGGTTCCATCACGCTACCGCTGGGAAACCGCCGGGAGTCCAGCTTCGATCAGCCGGCGGTGCGGCTCTTCCCAGGGCGGAAGCTTGAGCTCCCGGCCCAGCGCGCCCAGCTCCTCATCCACCAGAAAGCCAGGCGGAAGCGTAGCGATTTCATAGAGGACGCCTCCCGGCTCCCGGAAATAGATCGACTGGAAGTACTGCCGGTCCAGCACTTCCGTTACCGGCACCCCGTGCCGGAGGAGCGCCGCACGGTACGCGAGCTGCTCTTCCGCCGACGCGACCGCCATGGCGACGTGATGCACCGTCCCGAGCCCGTTGATCGCGACCGGTGCCTCCGGTGCGGCCAGAATATCGATGCTTCGCCCCGGACCGCCTCCCTGCACCGCCAACCGCGTACGGTTCTCCTCTTCGCCGACGATGGAATATCCGAGCAGGTCGACCAGCAACGCAAAGGAGGGCTCCGGGATTCCGATCGTCAGGGTGACGCTGTGTACCCCGCGGATTGCCAGCGAGGGATCGAGGTCCGCGGCCACAAAGGGCTCCCGCTCGTCCAGCCCGGTCGCGATGAGCTCGACGCTGAGTCCGGAAGGATCCTCCAGCGTCAGGAATTCCTCCCCAAAGCGGCGGCCTTCGTCCGTGACCGAACGGCCGTCCTCGGCCAGACGCTTGCGCCACCCGGCGAGCGAGTCTGCCGGCACCGAGAACCCCGTGGCGGTAATCTGCCCGGCGCCCTTGCGCCCCACCGGCACACCCTTCCCCTTGTATGGGAAAGTCGTCATGAGGGTGCCGGGCGTGCCGCTGGCGTCACCATAGTAGAAGTGAAACACGTGGTGATTGTCGAAATTCACGGTCTTCTTGACCAGCCGGAGCCCGAGCAGGCCGCTGTAAAAATCGAGGTCCTGCTGGGCGTCATTCACTGTGGCGGTCACGTGGTGCAGGCCCAGAATGCGTTCCATGAGAGGCTCCATGAAATTCCAGCCTCAAGCTAGCAGATTCCCGCCAGTGCCAAAGCCGTGAGGAGCCTGCCGGAATGAAGGCGCTGCTGATCGTGCTGTTCGCGCTGGCCGTGGGCGTCGGCCTGTTGTTCGGCTGGCGCTGGCTGGAGCACAACATCCGCAGGATTGCGGGCCGGGTCGCACGGTGGCGCGAGCGGCTGATCGCGACTCCTCCCGTTCGGAAGCTGCGGGAGCATTATCCCGTGGTCCGCCGTTTTCTGGCGGCTCGCTTTGCCCGCGGAGAGTATCTCGGTCTCCATCTGACCATCGGCTTCCTGATCACGCTCGTGGGGCTGGTCATCTTCAGCATTATTACTCACGACGTGATCCGCCAGCGTGCCATTACCCAGCTCGACGCGCGGCTCACCGACTTCCTGCATTCCCAGGGAACCTTATTCGGGTACGGTTTCTGGGCCGTGATCAGCAGCCTGGGAGCCGGACTTACGCTCAGCATTCTGGGTGTTGGAGTCGGCTTGTTGCTAGCGCTCCGGCGCCGCTGGGTGGTGTTGGCCGGTTGGGC
>DASYTT010000046.1:0-28457 GCA_036002045.1 Gemmatimonadales bacterium | reverse complement strand
CCACGCGCCGCCCGGAAGGGAATCGAGCGGGGTCCGTTCCGGCCCACGTTCTGATAGACCCCGATCAGGGAATCGCCGCGCCGGATCGTCGCGATCGTCGCGTCGTAATCCGCAATGTGCAGGAGCACGCTGTCTCCGCGGAGCTGCACAACAGCCCGGGTATCACAGTGCGGCCCGTTACAGAGCTCAGCGGCCAGCGCTCCGGCGGTCCGTTGGATCCTGAGCTCGAAGGGCAGGGTGGCGCCCGCGAGGTCCAGCGCGCCCCGCCAGCGGCCGTCGAGCGAGCTCGGCTGTGGCGCGGTAGCCAGCAACGCGAAAAGCAGCACCAGTGCGCGCAGCGGACTCAGCTCCCCGGTGGCGGGGTCAGCCCGCCACCCTGATAACGCTCCCCCGCCTGGACCGACACGACGAGGGTGTTCCCGCGCCACGGGGCCGGGCAAGGATAGGCCGTGTTGTAGGCACAGAACGGATTCCGCGCCCGGTTGAAGTCGAGCAGGTAACCCCCTCCTGGCTCGGGGATCAGCGACACGAAACGGCCCGCCGGATAGGTCCCGCGATCATTGCTGGGATCGCGGAAGTAGATCTCGAGCTCCGATTCCTCCTCTTGCGCTCCCGGAAGGCGCAGCACGCGGAGGCTCTGGCTTTTTCCGCCCAGGCTGAAGCTGACGGTCCCCGCCTCGGTCGCTTCGACCTCGGTGCCGTCCGGCGCGAGCACCCGCTGGCTTGCAGGGGCCGCCGCGCGGGTTAGCGTCACCCGCAGCACGAGGCTCGAGTCATAGGGGAACCAGCTCGGTGGCTTGCCTGCCCGGAGCTGCCGTCCAAAGACGGTGACGATGGTGCGACCCGCCGTGCCGCTCGGAACCAGGTACCAGCCTCCCAGCGGTTCTGCCCGCCCGCGGGTGAGCGGCCGCTCCCTTCCACCCTGCTTCAGGCGGATGCGGCCCTCGCGCTCGCTCAGCTCGCCGGCGGCTACCCCGGCCAGCGGCACCTGAGCGCGCGCCGGTCCGAAACTGAGTCCGCTGCCAATCGGAAACACCCCGACCGCTCGGCGCGGAGAGAGCGGCGCGCTCTGCATCCACGCGGCGAAGTCCCGCCGCTCCTGCTCCACCACCGCGCGGCTCTGCGCGCTCACGCTTCCCGCCGGCACGAGGATCAGCAGCAACGCTCCGCGCGACAGTCGCTGCCGCACCGCCGCACTGCCGGACTGCCGCACTAGATCCCCCCCGCGTTGCCGAACACGATGGGAGTCGAAGTCGGTTGCGGTGAGCCCCCCGCGGGCTCGAGTGTGAGGGCGAAGCCGCCGATCTCCTCATCCGCCGGCACCCGCACGCCCCGCACCAGCTGATGACCGCTCTCCTCGGTAGTGAAGAGCGCCGAGGGAATCGGGTTGCCCTGCTTCCGCAGCAGCCAGAGCTGGTAGACCCGGCCGGCGGGCGCCGGCTTGAGCCGGAACGTGTGCAGGGTGAGCAGGTGAGCGGTGCGATTCCAGAATACCTGAACGACCGGAGGAGCCTCGCCGGTGGCCGTGAGCGTGGTCAGCTGCACCGCGGGCTCGAGCAGCTCGTTCAGCGTGGCTTCCCGCTCCGCGAGCCGGCGCTGGTTCTGGGCCACGGTGTCTTCGAGCGCTCTGGTCTTGAGGAAGAGCCCGATGGAGAGGAGGAGACTCGCCGCGAGGCCCGCACCGAGCGCTACGGCCAGGAGATGGGACCGGGGAGCGGACCGGACGGATCCGGCGCTCCGGATCTCTGCGGTCTTCGCCGCCGCGATTCGCTCGCGCAAGCGTTGCTTGAGCTCCGCGGCCGGCGCCTGCTCGTCTCGCAGCGCGAGCAACCCGCTGACCTCTCGGAACTCCGCCACCTCCCGCTGCAGCTCCGCGGAGCCGGCGAGCGCCGCCTCGAACGCCTTGGTTTCCTCGGGCGACAGTGCCCCCAGGACATAACCCGGCGCCAGGTCTCGCAGCGACTCCCGCGTGGCGTCGCTCATGCGCTGCGCTCGAGGTAGTAGGGACGCAGGACTTCCCGCAACCGTTCCATGGCCAGTCGCACGCGGGTCTTCACGGTGCCGAGCGGTTCGCCCAGCCGTTCGGCGATTTCCGAATGGGACAGCCCGGCGTAGTAGGCCAACTCGATCGCCTGGCGTTGCGGCACGGAAAGTCCCCGTAGGGCTTCCGCCACCACTCTGCTGCGTTCCTGGCCTTCGACGGCAGCTTCGCTCTCCGCGCCCGGACCGCTCCCCATCGCCGGGGCGACCTCGGGATCCGCGCTCGCGGCGCTGCTCACCAGGCGAGCCCTCCGCCCTCGGGCACGCACCAGGTCGAGCGCGCGACTCCGGCAGATCGTCGTGAGCCAGGCAATAACCGACCCCCGTTCCGCGCGGAAGCGTCGCGCGTCCCGCCATACCTGCGCAAAGCTGTCCAGCACGATCTCTTCCGCGTCCGAACGCTCGCCCGCGATGCGGTAGGCCAGCGCGTACAGCGCGGAGGCATAGGTATCGTAGAGCCGCTCCAGCGCGGCTTCCTCGCCCCGCGCCACGCGGTCGAGCAAGCCGCGGTCGGATTCCGTTGAGCTGGTCAGGGGCAGTGGTGCCATGGCTCCCGGACGCGCGAGCTTCCAAGCGGGTGCACAGGGCGGGCCAGTCCCGCCCTGTCGCCCGAGCATACTAGCCCGGCGGCTCGGGGCCGTCCACCCCGTTGCGCTCCCCGGCGCGCTCATGGCAGGCGCTTGGGACCATCGCTCGCGGTGAAGAGCAGACTGACGCTTCGCCCGCCGTAGCGGGCCTGCAGAATATTGACCTGGTCGCGAAACCGCTCCCCCAGCACGCCGTGCCACACGCGTGCGCCCGCGAGACCCTGAGGCGCGGCGGCCGTCAGCGCTAAGGCGAGGACGGGACCTTCGGCCCGAACCGAGTCGAGCCGCAGCACCAGCCGCTTTCCGCTCCGGTCGGACAAGTCGAAGCGTTCGCTGAGATAGCGCTCGATGGCGGCGGACGTGCGTCCGGGTGGGAAATCGTCTGCGAAGACTCGCAGCACGAGCTCCACTCGGCCCGCCGGCGAGAGGGTAAGCGACGCGGAGCTCGAGTGGATGGGGTGGCGCACGCCGAGCAGCGCGAGCAGCGCCAGGGCGATCAGCACTCCTTCACCACGGCGTTCGTTGCATCGCCAGCAACGCCGCCCATCCGGCGGCGCCGAGGGACAGCAACGCCGTGCGGGGCGAGCGGCCTGCCAGAGGAAGCGGAATCCGAACGAGCCGATCGATTCCCGCGAGCAGCACGAGGGAGGCCGTCAGTATCGTGAGCTGGCCCAGCTCAATGCCGACATTGAAGCTGAGGAGCGGCAGCAGGACGGATCCGGTGAACATCTCGTGCAAAAAGTTGGCGAAGCCGGCTCCGTGAATCAGTCCGAAGCCGCCGGCCATGAGCGGAGCCGTCCACCCGGCCGGACGCTTCCCGCCCTGGCGCAGATTTGCCACCCCTGCGCAGACGATGGTCAGCGGAATGAGGAACTCGATCAAGGCAGTCGGCAGCCGCACCGAATTGCTGGCCACCATCGCCAGGGTGACCGAGTGTCCCACGGTGAACGCGCTCGCCACTCCCAGCAGGTGGCGCCAGTCCCGGAAGCGGTACGGCGCGGCGAGTACCAGCAGGAAGAGCAGGTGGTCGAGCGCGCCGGGCGACAGAATGTGCTGCAGGCCCAGGAGGAGAAAGGCACTCATCGCACGGCCTCGATCGCTCTGGCATGCGCCTCGAGCAGCGGATCCTCGGTGCCCCACTCGAGCGCGCGGGCCATCGCCAGGCGTGCCTCGGCAACGCGACCGCTCTTGTAGAGCGCCCAGGCCAGGAGATCGTAGCCGTACACGTCGTGCCGCTCGCGGAGCTCCCGCGTCACGGCCTCCAGGACCTCCGGCACCCTGCGATCGTGATCCAGCAGTGCGAGATACCAGCCGCGGTGAAAGCCGCCCCCCCGGCCCGCCGGCGCCTGGGTTGCCGCCTCCAGCGCACGGTAATACTCGGCGGCGCGCCCGCTGTCCCGCTGCGCCATCCAGGCATCACCCACGACTGCCAGGGTGGCGGGATCGAGGTGCTGACCCAGCGAGGAATCTCCCAGTGCGATCGCGGTGGCGTACTCTCCCATCGCGAGGGCGAGCCGCGCCCGCGCGGCCAACAGTCGCCAGTGGTCGGGGAGCCGCGCCAGCCCCGCTTCGAGCCGCTCCCGGGCTTCGCGATGCGCGCCGAAACGGAGCGCCAGCTCCCCGAGCCGAAGCTCGTACCAGGCCAGCTGCTCCGTCGCGGCCGGGTCGTCCGCTTCGATCTCTGCGTGCGCCCATTCCAACAGCCGGCGGGCTTCCCCTACGCGGCCGCGAAGCTCGAGCCAGCGAGCGTAGCGCGGTGCCAGCTCGAGACGGTAACGCTGGGCGCTGAGTTTTCGGAAAACCCGATCCGCGGCGGGATACTCTCCCAGCTCGAGCAGCACCTCGCCGAGACTGGCCTGCGCCACCGCATTCTCGGGATCGACCAGCACCAGGCGTTCGGCCGTCTTTCTCGCGTCGTTGAACCGGTGCTGCCCCAGCAGCGCTGCGACGAGCAGCTCGAGTGCGGCGGCGTTGCGGACATCCCGATTCTGTAGCGAGCGGCGCGCGGCACGTTCGGCGGCGACGAGGTCCGCCTCGTCGCCCGACTGGCGGAAGCGACTCAGATAGAGCGCTCCGAGCCGGACGAGGTCCAATGCGCCGCTCGGGTCCCGCTCGATGCGTTGCTGGAAGAAGCCGATGTCGGCTTCGCGGATTTGCGCAGTGCCGGGTTCGCTCCGGGGGGCGGCAGGGAGGTGCGGCCGTCCCACGACCGCCGGCGCGATTGCGACGGCGGCCAGGGTAGCGGCGCTCAGCCAGCCTGCGCGCACGGGAGGAAATGCCCTCAGTTCGGCGCGGCGACGTACGGAAAGGTCCCCAGGAAATTGCTGTCGCTTCCCACATTGTCCGTTGTGAGTCCCGCCTTCCCCACGGCCCCGGCGGGGTCGATCCCGAACGGATCGCCGAAGATGGCGAGGAGTCCGAGGTCGACGACATCATCCGCGAGCTTGCGGCCGCCCCAGCCGTTCCCCAGCTGCGGAAGCCAGCTCAGCCAGCCCGCGGTGTTGGCGGGCTTGTCGGTTTGCACGATCAGCATGTCGGGCAGGAGCACCGCGGCGAGCGTGTTGGCCAGCGTTTGATTTCGCCCCGCCACCCCGGTCACGAAGCTCTTGAGCTCATCCGCAAGCATGGCGACATCGTCGCTGGGGCCGATCGCGCCGTGTTGCGGGTGGCTCCGCTTGGCGAGGAAGACCTCGCTCACCAGCGGGTTACCGAGGCGCTGGATCTGATCGTACAGCTTGCTTTCGCTCGGCCCGGTCGACCCGTCGTCGTCACAGGCCGCCAGCGTCACCGCGAGCAATAGACCGGGCAGCATCCGCCTGGCCCGGAGAGTGCGCGTGCGCATCGCATGGATCCTTTCAGGAATCGAGAGAGGTCGCTTGCTCACCGGCTGATGGTTCCCCAGATGCCGAGTTTCGCGCCGCCTCCGGCGGTCAGCTCCGCGACCGGCAGTTCCACCACGATCGTGAGGACATTGAAGCCCGCGACGTAATTCTGAGCCTGTCCGGCAGGCCGGAAGGCGCTCGCCGTGGGCGTGTTAGGAAGCTGCGAGAGCGCGCCGCTCACCGGCTTGCGGTCGGGGATGATGCGGAAGAACTGCTCCAGGTCGATGAAAAAGGCGTCATCCCGGGCGCCCGCGAAGACCTGCACACCCGGCGCGCTCCCCAGGCTGCTATTGATCGCTCCGCGCACCGTCGCAGCGGAGCTGGAGAGCACGTTGGCCATGGACCCGAGCACCGGCGGCGCCACCGGTCCCCGCACCTCCACCGTTTGAGTGGCGCCCGAGCCGGCGAAGCTGATCTGGATGACCTTGTCTTCCCGCGCGTCACCCGTGTTGTCAATTTTGAACTGATACAGCTGGTTGGGATCGAAGCCCGCCGTGGCCGACTGAGCCGGGGTGAGGAAGGCGCGCGTGTTCATGACCAGCACGATGCGCCCCGCGACGGGACTCGGAAACGCATACACGTCGGTCAGGTCCTGGAGGGGATTCAGCTCGACGTTGGGAGAGTCCTGGTGATCGGAGGCAAGCGCGATCCCCAAGCTCAAGAGGAGCGCCGTAAGGACGGTGGCACTCCCGGCGAGGCGTCTCGGGGTTAGGGCAGGGAACCGCATGACGGGCGCTCCTGATGAGGTTGCATGAGGTCTGCTTCCTCATCTACGCCCGCAAACTAGGAATGGATCTTGACCCCCTACCAGCTCCAGAATCGTTCGGGTCGGAGCACCGCGGTTTCCTCGAAGGTCGGCTCCCCGGACAACATATCCTCGATGATCTTCCCGGTGACGCCGGCGTATAGCACGCCATTGCGTCCATGGCCCGTCGCATACCAGAGCCCCGCCAGCTCGGGCTCGCCTCCCACGATCGGCCGGCCATCCGGTGTTCCCGGCCTGAGCCCGGCCCAGGCCCGCAGGATGCTGGCCTCTCGCAGCGCCGGGACCAGCCGCTCGACGCGGGCCCGGATCGAAGCGATGCCGGCTTCCGTCACATCCGCGACGAACCCCGCGTGCTCCATCGTGCTTCCCGCGATGGCCTCGCCGCCGCGCGGGAGCAGGTAGCCCCCATGTCCGAACACGGTGGCGGGCTGCGCGCCAGCGGGCCAGGCGTAGGCGATCAGCTGGCCGCGTACCGGCTCCACCGAAATGGGCCGCGGCAGATTCACGATCCGTCCGCTCCAGGCGCCGGCGGCGAGCACCACCTGCTCCGCGGGATGCCACTCGCGACCCTGCACCCCGGTGGCCTTGCCATTGGAGCGGGTCAGCGCCGTGATTCTGTCGTGGACGAGCTGGGTTCCCAGCCGTATGGCATCGGCGCGCAGCGCTTCCACCAGGCGCACGGGATCCAGGTAGCCGTCCCGGGGGGCGAGTAACCCGCCCTGGGTCGGCGCGAGCCACGGCCAGTCGCGGGTTACTTCCTCCGGGTCAAGCCATTCGCAGTGATGTCCGTGCTGGCGCTGCCAGGCGACCCGCTCGCGGAGTGTTTCCACTTCGGCATCGCTGCTGGCGGTTTGCAGAATGCCGCCTTCGTTCAGCCCGATGTCTATCCCGGTGGCTTCGCGCAGGGCTCCGGCATTCTCGCGGTAGAATTCCCGCCCTGCGATGCCCAGCTCGAAGAGGACATCGTCGACCGGAACCTCGATCTGCGGGGCGAGCATCCCGGCCGATGCCCGCCACGCCTCCCCTCCGCCCGGTGCCCCCGCGCTGCTGCGCTCGATCAAACGCACCCGCCGCCCCGCCAGCGCGAGCTGCCGGGCGCAGGCGGCGCCCACCACGCCTCCTCCGACGATCACAACGTCAGGAGCTGTCGTCACTTGGGTCCTCGACGAAACTTTCTGAAACGTCCCCCGTACTCAACTACATTCCAGAGGAACGAAGTGGGCTTCAGTCGGGCGTTAAGAAAGGGAAGGATACCATGGTTCGTAGCGTGGTCGGATTCGCTGGTGTCGCGGTTGTCGCACTCCTGGCGCTCCGGCTCCTGGGGTGGGTGTTCGGCTTCGCCATCAGCATTTTCATGACGCTGCTCTGGCTCGCCTTCTGGGGTTTCATCGTCTACCTGATCCTGCGGATCTTCGCGCCCGGGCTGGCGGATCGGATGCGGGGCGTGATTCGGGGCGAGAAGCCGGCGGCGTAATACAGCGAAGCGAGAAGCGAGAAAGAGGGAAGGGGGGATGGGCCCTCTTCCCTCTTCCCTCTTCCCTCTTCGCTATTCCCTCCCCGCCGAGCTGTGCGCGTGCACGATCCTCCACCCCCCACCGTCGGTTCGCGGCGTCAGCAGCACCGTCGCCTTCCCATCCCGCGCCGTGCCATCCCTGAGCGATAACCAGCGGTACTCCAGATAAACCCAGACCAGGCTCTGCCGCACCTCGAGCCGGCTCGAGGTGATGGCCACCTCGCCACTTGCGGCGATTCCCGCGAACCGGGGCGGGACGCTGCGCAATTCCCCGTTCGCCACGACGGTTGCGTCGCGCTCCCACAGCGAGTCGGCCGGCTCGTCCCGGGCATCGGCGGCAAGCGCCGCCGCGAGCACCGCGGTCACGGGCTCTTCGACTGCGGAAGGAGACAGCAATGGCATCGGTGGTGCCGCGGCGGAGGAACCGGAACAAGCGAAGCAAAGGGCGATTGCGACAGGATGCGGGGAGAACCGCGGAGACCGCGAGTGCGCGTGCACGTCAGGGCGTCGTGCGGGTGATGCGCTCGAGCTTGAGGGTGACTTCGCCGAAAGAGTAGCGCGATTTGATCTGCACGGGGATCCGCCGGGCATCGTCGGTAATCCAGAGTCTGGCCTGGGCGCGTGCCCCGAAGAGTCCTCCCTCGCCGATCACCGGATTGAGCACCAGGCAGGCCACTGCGCTTCCGTCGGGCAGTTTCATGGATTCGCGCTTGACCACCTTGATCACGATCGGGTTGCGCTCCGGCCGGAAGTAGCGCTCGAAGTTGTAGGTCTTGCCCACCTCCAGCGGAGTCGTGCGCACGAAGAAGAGAAACGACGCGTCATCCAGCGGCTCCGCCGGCGTTGGGGCGGCCGGCATCGGCTCCGGCTGCACTTGCCGGTGATACCCCGAATCGGGGAAGATCTCCCAGGCCCGGACATACCGCTTGCTGTTTTCCAGGTTGTCCCGCCGGAAGCGGAGCGAATGGAACTCGTCCGTGCTCGTCCAGGATTCCAGCGTGCTGTTGATCTTGTAGAAGATCGCCTTCGCCTGCAGCTGGAACCGGAAGTGGTAGGCCGCCTCGCCTCGGACGGTGTCGATCGAGGCCACCTCGATCGCGCCCGAGCCCACCGGCAGGACCCCGAACTTGGCAACGTACTCGAAGCGCTCGCCGACTTGGAAGGGCGGTGGAGCGCCGGCGAGCTGCAAGCTGTGGAGGAGCACGGCGAGCATGCTCATTACGCGGCTCCTTCCGTCATGCCGGACACCTCTCCCAGCCGGATTTCCTTCCCGGCGCGCCAGAGCTCTCGCAGCACCGGCCAGGGACGGATGCGGCTGGCTCGCGACCGCAGGTCGTGCCGCTCCACGACGCGGATCGTCTCGACCCGCCGGGCGTTCCGCGCGGCACGGCCGATCAGCTCCGCGTTGGCCGCCCAGCCTTCCCCCGAGAGCGCTCCGCTTCCCGCCGCGGGCAGGACTTCGCGGAGTGTCCTCAGTCGGAACGCCGCGAAACCGCTGACCGTATCCGATACTCCGGCGACTCGCACGGCTCGCCGAAGCAGGAAGGGGGCCCACCGCCGGACCATCCGCCTGGGCCGGGAAGGCTCGCCCTGAAGGGTCGCCTCGCCGATCACCATATCGGCGCCGCTCTCGAGGCGCCGGACGAATTCGGGCAAATACTCCGGGCCGTGGGAAAAATCGGCATGCATCAGGATCGCGCTGTCGCGCTTTGGCCGGTCGCTCCGGCTGAGCGCTGACTCCAGGAGCTCCACTACGGTTCGGGCATACCCCTGGCGCCGAGTGTGGCGAACGACAGTGAGGGGAAGCACCCTGCTATACGGCTCGAGAATCTCCGGAGTTCCGTCGCTCGAGCCATCGTCCACGACGAGGAGCTGGTACTCGCGCGGAAACTCCTCGAAGACCTTGCGGATCTTCCAGAGTACCAGGCCGACCGTCGGGCCTTCGTCATAGCTGGGAATGCAGATGTAAATCATGTCAGAAAGGTAGCTGGGGTCAGCTTCGACCTCCGTCTAGCGCCGGAGCGAATCGGGAAAGATTGGGCAGGACGGGTTTTGGAACTTGCTTACGTCGAGACGGATTCCGATCAGCGGAAGATTGCGGCCCCCGGCATTCACGGTGCCGAGCAGGGGAGCGCCCTGGATTGGGCTGCCCTCGTAGAGCATCACCCCTTCCGCGTTGCCCTGGGGACTCACCACCAGCACGCCGAAGCCCACTGGAGGCGTGGCCGGAAGCGCCCCTTCGACCCCTACGACCAGCAGAGTGTCTGCTCGGCCGGTCACCGAACGGAAGCTGGGGCCCAGCGCAATGCGTACCGGGAGCGCTTCGGGAATCTGGGATGGCGCTGCGGAGAGCGCCGTTCCCGGCCGGTTGAACTCATCGAGCAGCATGCTCTGGCCCGCCACCGCCGAAAAGCCGCAGCCGTAATTTCCCGGCTTGCCACTGGAGCAGCCGGCGAGCAGCAGGAGGATGAAGGAAAGCGCCGCGTGCCTCATAACTTGATTCCCAAAGATAGCTCCGCCCTGTAACATTGGAGCGATGGGTCTCGACGAACTCCGCGCCCGCCTCGACCGCCTGCTCGCCGGCTCGCCCGATCGCCGGGCTCAGGCCTCCGGCCTGCACGACGCCCTGGTGGAGCTCAAGGTCGCCGCCGGACAGAACCGGGACGCACTCGCCGCGGCCGAACGCGAACTGGCCGCCGAGCGAGTCCGCCTCGAGGATGCGGAGCGGCGGGGACGGCTTGCGGGCGACATCGGTGATACGGAGACCGGCCGGATCGCGGACGAGTTCGCGGCGAAGCACCGCGAGCGCGTGGCGCTGCTCGAGCGCAAGGTCGCGGTGATTCGTGACGAGCTAGCCTATGTGGAGCGGGAGTACGAGAGCCTGGCCGCGCAGCTCAAGGCGGTCCGCCAGGGCGCGGGCCCGGCACCCTCCTCCGTGCTGGACGAATCCGATCGCGAGCTCGAAGCCCTCCGCAGGAAGGCCGAGCGCGAGGCGAAGGACCAGGCCGTGCAGCAACAGCTCGACTTTCTCAAGAAGAAGCTCGGCAAGCAGTAAACTGAAAGGGGGCAGGTCGCAGGTTGCAGGTGGCAGGAAACTGCGGCCACCTGCCACCTACCACCTGCCACCTATCTGCTCGGCACCTCCCGCATCATCCGCCGGATGGGCACCACCAGGAGGGCCAGCACCGCACAGGCCGCGAAGAGGAAGAGCGAGGTCTGCTGGAAGAGCCGCGGCATCTGCTCGAGCTTTTCAGGATCGATATTCCCTCCCACCAGCCCCGCGATCAGGTTCCCCAGCGCGGAGGCGGTGAACCAGACCCCCATCATCTGCCCGGCGAACGCCTTCGGAGCGAGCTTGGTCATCGAGCTCAAGCCCACGGGGCTCAGCGACAACTCGCCGATCGTCTGCAGGAAGTAGCTCGCACAGAGCCACAGGATCGACACCCGGAACACGCCGCCGTGGCTGATGATGATATTGGCCGCGGGTACCATGATCAGGAAGCCCAGACCCGCGAAGAACAGCCCGGCTGCGAATTTCCCGGGGCTTGAGAGGTCCTTGTTGCGCCTGCCGAGCGCGATCCAGATGGCGGCGAAGACCGGCGCGAGCAGAATGACGAAAATCGAGTTGACCGACTGCAGCCACAACGTCGGCATTTCCCAGCCGAAGATGGTCCGATCGGTGTAGTCTCGCGCGAAGAGATTGAGCGACGTCGGGGCCTGCTCGAAGGCGGACCAGAAGATCGTCGCGAAGAGAAACAGCACCAGGATTACTGCCACCCGTTTCTTCTCATCGCCGCTGAGCCCGCCCGCCAGGAACAGGTAGAGGAAGTACAGCAGGACCGTCCCGAGCATCACCAGCGCCATCTTTTCACCGATGGCCACGGGGTTGGGTTGCAGAATCCCGGTCATGGTCAGGGCAACGAGCAGCGTGACCACCGCCAAGGTGACCCCGATCGCCAGCTTGACCGTTCGCTTCTGCTCGGGGGTGCCGGTCGGCTGGCTGCCGATGTCACCGAGGGTTGGCCCGGCGCGCAACCGGAACTGCACGATGCCCAGCAGCATCGCGACGCCGCCCGCAGCGAACCCGTACGCCCAGCCGACCTTCTCTCCCAGGAAACCCGTCACCAGCGGCGCGATCAGCGCCCCGATGTTGATCCCCATGTAGAAGATCGAGAAGCCGGCGTCGCGCCGGGAGCCGCCCTCCGGGTACAGGTCACCCACGATCGCCGAGATGTTCGGCTTGAGCAGCCCGGTGCCGAACACGATCAGGATCAGGCCCAGGAAAAACGCGGGGCGTGCGAACACGACGGAGAGCGCCACGCAAATCTGTCCGCTCGCGATCAGGATGGCGCCGTACCAGATCGCCTTCCGGAGGCCGAGCAGCCGGTCGGCGATCCAGCCGCCGGGGAGGGACGCGAGGTACACGCTGGCGGCGTAGATGCCGACGATCGCGGCGGCGGTCCTGCGAGTGAACCCGAATCCGCCGTCGAGAATGGCGGCGGACATGAAGAGCACCAGGAGCGGTCGCAGGCCGTAAAAGGCCATGCGCTCCCACATCTCGGTGAAGAAGAGAGTGGAGAGTCCGCGCGGATGTCCGAAGAAGCTGGTGTCCCGGCTGGGGTGGCTCGGGGGCAGGTCGGTAGTTACCAGTCCGGCTTCGGGCAGGTCTTTCGCCATGAGACTCCGCGAGTGAGCGAGGGGTGCGGCAATGTTACTGCAGCAAGCCGGTAAGAGGTAAGAGGTGAGGGGAAAGAGGTGAGCAGTGAGAGGGCCACCCCTCCCCTCTCACCTCTCACTTCTCACCTCTCACTTCTCACCCCTCACCGCAGTTCTGCGCAGGCGATGCGGGCACCGGAGTTTCCCGCGGGATCCGTCACTTCGTCGTCGCGGTCCGCATGGATCACCAGGGCGAGGCCGCCCTGCCCCAGCCCGAGGAACGTGCGCAGGCCGCTCTGGGTCTCTGCGCCGCTTACCTCGACCGTCACCTCACCACGCCGGTCACCCCCCACCTGGATATTGCCGAGGTCGCCCAGGTGGGGGCCCTGTGGATTCTGATGGCCGTGCTTTTTGCCGGTAGGGTTGAGGTGGGCGCCCGCCGTTTGAAACGCCGGCCCCTCGCAGCGGGCAGCCTCGTGCAAATGCATCCCGTGAAGGCCCGGCGGCAGTCCGTTCACCCGCACCTGGACCTCGATCTCAGCTCCATCCTCCTTCAGCGTAACCCGCCCGACGTCAGCGCCGCTGCTGTCGCGCAGCACGCTCTCGAGCGGCTGGACGCCTGCCTGCGTCTTTCCGCAAGCGATCGCCAGCAGGCCGGTAAGCAGTACCCTGGAGCATCGCATGGCTAATTCGCCTTTCCCGCCGGCCTGCGGAGCACCGCGAAGGTCAGCGTCGCCCACTGGGGAGAGGTAATCGAGCTTTGGCTCGGTGACGTGCGACAGGGAGATGAACTTCACATACCAGGTCCCCCTGGAGCTGAGCGGAACCCGGATGACTCCGTCGGCATCCGAGCCGGCTTCAGCAATCGTTGCGCGCGCAGCTGCCGCACTCCAGGAAGGAATCGTCGGATGTTATACTGCGCAGGTTCACCTCGATTTGGAATCATCCATGCCGCGCCGCAGTCAGGCCTCCCAGCGGGGCCGGAGCCCTGCTTGAATCGGGTGCGCCCTCCCCGCTGGGCATTCGGCGCGCTGCTGCTCCTGGTCGCCTGCGGCGATGGTCCCCCGGTTGTCTGGCATGAGGAACCTGGGCTTCGCTGGCACGAGCTGGATGCGCCGGGCGACGAGCCCGACGGCTTCACCCGTCTCCCCGCGAGTACCACCGGCATCACCTTCACCAACACGGTCTCCGACTCCGCTGCGCAACGCAACCGCCACCTGATGGACGGATCCGGCGTCGCGATCGGGGATGTGGACGGCGACGGGCGAGCCGACCTCTATCTCTGCCGGATCGAAGGACCCAACGCGCTGTATCTGAATCAGGGCCGCTGGAGGTTTCGCGAAGCGGCTGAGGAGCGGGGCGTCGCGCTGGGCGACCGCGCGTCGACCGGCGCGGTCTTCGCCGATGTCGATGGTGACGGAGACCTCGACCTGCTCGTCACCGCGATGGGCGGGCCCAACTCCCTCTTTCTCAATGACGGGCAGGGCCGCTTCCGCGACGGCACCGCGTCCGCGGGATTCGTCGCCGAGGCGCGCGGTAGCACCACCGCCACGCTCGCCGACGTAGAGGGCGATGGAGACCTCGATCTCTACGTCGCCAATTACAAGGCCCGTACGATGCTGGACTCGCTCTCGCCGGAGCAGCGCAGCTTCGACCAGATAGTCCGGAAGCGCGACGGCCGCTTCGAGGTTATTCCCGAGCGCCGGGCCGATTACCGCCTCAAGTATCGCAGGGACTTGAACAGCGTCAGCCTGGTCCAGCGCGCCGATCCCGACTGGTTCTACCGGAACGACGGTAGCGGCCGCTTCAGCCGGGAGCCGCTCGCGAGTAACCCGCGCTTCCTGGACGAGGCGGGCAAGCCGCTCGCGGAGGAGCCGGAGGACTTCGGTCTCGCCGCCCGGTTCTACGATGTCAATGGCGACGCGGCGCCGGATCTCTACGTCGCCAATGATTTCGAGGACCCCGACCAGTTCTGGCTCAACGACGGCAACGGCCGGTTTCGCCTGATCGCGAAACAGGCCGTACGCCGCATCGCCAACTCCAACATGGCGGTGGACTTTGCGGACCTCGACCGAGATGGCGCCGTCGACCTCTTCGCCGTGGACATGCTGACCACCTCCCAGGACAGCCACCGCCGCAAGACCGAGCTGCCCACCCATGTGATCGTCGGGAAGTCGGTCGGCGTCGAGCCCGACGCGGCCCAGTGGCAGCGCAACGCCCTGCTGCGGAACCGGGGGGACGGCAGCTTCGCCGAAATTGCCGACGCCGCCGGCGTCGCCGGGTCGGGCTGGTCCTGGTCCGCGCTGTTTCTCGACGTGGATCTGGATGGCTACGAGGACCTGCTCGTCGCGAATGGCCACACCTGGGATCTGATGGATGCCGATACGCAGGAACGGCTCCAGGCCTCCGGCAACGCCGAGTGGCGGCAGCTGCGCAAGTTCTACCCGCCGCTGCGCCAGAAGAACGTGGCGTTTCGGAATCGCGGAGACTGGACCTTCGAGGACGTGAGCGAGCGCTGGCGGTTCGGCACCGAGGAGGACATCTCCCACGGCATGGCCGCGGGGGATCTCGATGGTGACGGCGATCTCGATCTCGTCATCAACCGGCTCGGCGACCCCGCCGCGATCCTGCGGAATGACGCGGGCGCTCCGCGGATCACGGTTCGCCTCAGGGGAAGAGCGTCCAACACATCCGGGATCGGCGCGAAGATCCGGGTGCTCGGTGGTCCCGTACCGATGCAGGAACGCGAGCTCACCGCGGGCGGACTTTACCTCTCCAGCTCCGAGGCGCTCCTGAGCTTTGCCTCAGGCAAAGCCGACTCGCTAACCATCGCGGTGCTCTGGCGCGATGGTACCCGCTCTGTGATCGACCACGCAAGACCGAATCGGCTGTACGAGATCCAGGAATCCGAAACCCGGCGGGAGGCCCCCCATTCCCTACTCCCCCCTCCCCCCTCCCCGCTCTTCCAGGATGTCTCCGAGCGCTTGGGCGACCTCCACCGCGAAGCGCTCTTCAACGACTACGCCCGCCAGCCGCTGCTCGACTACAAGCTGAGCCAACTGGGCCCCGGGGTCAGCTGGATCGATCTCGATGGCGACGAACGCGATGATCTCGTGATTCCCGCCGGCGCGGGGGGTGAGCTGGCGTGGTATCGCAATAGCAAAGCCGGCTTCAGCCGTGTGTCCCTCGGCGTGAGAGCCAACGGGCTCGACTTCACGGCGGCGGTGGGATTCCCCTCAGGGAGCGGGCGCGGGCACAGCCTGCTCGTCGGGCGGTCCAACTACCGGGCCAAGCCGCCGGAGGCCCAGGCGGTCAGTCCGGTGCTGAGCCTCACCGGCTCGCGGACCACTGCGGCCGTGCCGGCGGACAGCGCGAGTGTCGGTCCTCTGGCGCTCGCCGATGTGAATGGCGATGGGGAGCTCGATCTCTTCACCGGTGGCCGGGTTATTCCCGGCTTGTTCCCGGTGCCGCCGAGCTCCCACTTGTACCTCCGCCGGGCGGGGCGCTTCGTCCTCGATTCGCTCAACGATCCGGTCTTGCGGCAGATCGGGATGGTGTCGGCGGCGGTGTTTACCGATGTGAACGGCGACGGCTGGCCCGACCTGGCGCTGGCGCTCGACTGGGGTCCGCTCAAACTCCTGCTCAACGACCACGGACGCCTGCGCGATGCCACCGAGCAATGGGGAATGAGTCGCTGGCTCGGAGGCTGGAAAGGGGTTGCTGGCGGGGACCTCGATGGCGACGGACGGATGGACCTCATCGCGACCAATTGGGGGCGGAACCAGCCGGAGCCGGCCGATTCGACCAACCCGCTGTTCCTCTACGTGGGCAACTTTGGCGACGTCCCCGCAGTGGACTTTCTGGCGGCGCGCTACGATCCGCGACTTCGGACCATCGCCCCGGTGGGGAGCTATCAACGCCTCGCTCGAGCTATCCCGGGCATCCGGCGCCGGATTCCAACCTACGCGGCGTACGCCGATGCCTCGATCGAGCAGGTCATCGGTCCGGCTTTCCCGCGGACGATCCGCCTCGAAATGTCGCGCAGCGGTCACCTGCTCCTGCTCAATCGCGGGGATCACTTCGAAGCCCGGCCGCTGCCTGTCGAAGCGCAGTGGGCTCCCGCGTTCGGAGCGGTGGTGGCCGATTTCGACGGAGATGGCGCCGAGGATCTCTTCCTCGCCCAGAATTTTTCCCAGACCGAGCTCGGCACGCCCCGGTTCGATGCGGGGCGGGGCTTGTTACTGCTGGGAGACGGCACCGGCCGTCTCGAGGCGATTGCCGCCCAGCGCTCGGGGGTCGTGATCTACGGGGACCAACGGGGTGCCGCCGCGTCGGATTATGACGGCGATGCTCGAACCGATCTGGCGGTGGCCCAGAACGCCGGCGCCACCCGGCTATTCCACAATACCATGGCGAGGCAGGGGCTAACCGTGCGGCTCCTCGGTCCTCCCGGGAATCCCAGCGGGATCGGGGCAAGGGTCCGAATCCGTTATGCCAACGGCTGGGGTCCGGCTCGGGAAATCCATGCCGGCGGTGGCTACTGGTCGGTGGACGGCTCGGTCCCGGTGCTGGGACTCCGGGAAGGGGCGATTCCCGCTGCGGTGTGGGTCCGCTGGCCGGGCGGCAAGGAGCAGGAAGTGCAACTGACTCCGGGCCAGCGCGAAGTGACGGTTGCAGTGAGGGGTGAGAAGTGAGAAGTGAGAAGTGAAGAGGGAAGAGCCGTTACCGCTTACCTCTCACCTCTCACCTTCATCTATACGACCGGTTTTTCGTCCACAAGACGATGGCCCCGCACATCCCGTTCGTAGTGAATTCGGCCGGCAGCTCGCTCGGTCCGCGATAGACCTCCATCCCGTAGATGTCCCCGATGGGCGTGTTGCCGCCGTAAAAATCGCTGGGCCGCCCGTCGACCCAGATCGCTGGGGGACAAGAACGGGAGCGGGACATCAGGATCAGACAATCGCTGGGCCGGCAAGCTACCTGAACCCCGCGCACTCCTCGGAGGACATCGCCCAGGCGAGAATAGCCCTTCGCATGGATCTCTCTCCAGGTGATATAGAATCCGGCCCCGTTTTTCACTCGGCGATGGAAATCCGAATAGCGCGGGTAGAGCTTTTCCTGGCGGGCTTCGACCACGACATCCGGGAGCTTGTCCCCGGTAAAGCTCAGCCCGTAACGCAGGTCCGCCGTAGCGGATTGGACGAGCATCGCCTCCCGGCGACTCTCATAGCCGATCGCTCCGACGTCGACCGTGTAGCGCCCCTGCTTGATGCCGGGAATGGTCACCCGCCCCTTTTCGTCGGTCAGCACATCGGGCGACCGGCCTTTGATCCGGATGAATGCTCCGGGGATGGGCTCGCCGGTTTCGTCGTCGATTACCAGAATGCGCGCGCTGCCTTCTTGAGCAGCAGGATCCTGGGAGAGGGCGGGACGGGCCGAAAGCACCAGGCCCAGCCCGGTGACGCTGAGCGTGAGCAGCCGGAGAGACCGGCACCCGGGAATAGAATCGAAGAAACCCAACATGGAAAGCCTGCCTGGGAGAGCCGATTGCTGAATCTACCTATTCAAATATAAGAAGGATTTTCCAAAGTGATATAGGGATATCAAGGAGAGTGCCGCGGATTTTCGGCGCAGTGACGCGAGGACGCGCGCGCTATCAACTTGCGCAAAACTCGATATGCTGCATATTCGCTCTGCTTACGCTCCCTGGTTCCTGAGTTTTGTGTGTCTTACCGACGCGGTCGAACCCGCGTAGCGGCGTGTCACTTTGACCCGCTGAAGGGTGGGGCACAGAGCTAACCGATTGCAGTATGCGCAATTGCCGCTCGGGGTTTCCCGGCAGGAATTGTGCAGCACGCGCGAGAGTCTCTTCCATCCCACGCGAGGGCAGAAGATGAAACAGCAGCGCTGCGGTTCCTTCTCGAAGGTGGGACTGCTGGTCGGGGCCATGCTCGGTCTGCTTGGCGCGGTCAGCCCCGCCCAAGGTCAAAACGCCGTGATCACCGGCAAGGTCACCACCGACCGGGGCGATCCTCTTCCCGGAGCCAGCCTCCGGATTCTCAACTCCAACTTCGGCACCTCTACCAACGTCAGCGGGGTCTATACCCTGACGATCAGCGCGGCGTCGGCCACTGGCCGCGATGCCGAGCTGGTCGCGCGCGGGATCGGGTACCGGCCCAAGACGGTCCCGATCAAGCTCACCCCGGGCAGCCAGACGATAGACTTCCAGCTCGATCCCGATCCACTCCACCTGGAAGAAATCGTGATCACCGGCGTGGCGGCTGCCACCGATATCAAGAAGCTCACCTTCGCGGTGGGCGCGGTCTCGGAGGAACAACTCCAGATCGCCCCCTCGACGACTGCCCTTGGCGCGCTGCAGGGTAAGGTCGCCGGCGTCGAGGTCTTCTCCGGGAACGGGATGCCCGGCACCGCCCCGCAGATCAAGCTGCGCGGCGCCACCAGCATCACCGGGAACCAGGACCCGCTCGTCGTCATTGACGGAACCATCAGCAACCTCAATTCGATG
Source organism: Gemmatimonadales bacterium (assembly GCA_036002045.1). Classification (GTDB taxonomy): domain Bacteria; phylum Gemmatimonadota; class Gemmatimonadetes; order Gemmatimonadales; family GWC2-71-9; genus JABFSM01. The sequence goes on along the minus strand of DASYTT010000046.1, from coordinate 9,487 downwards.
GCCGACATTTCCTCCGAGGACATCGAGCGCGTGGAGGTGGTGAAGGGAGCCGCGGCGTCCTCGCTGTACGGTTCCAACGGCGCCAATGGCGTGATCCAGGTCTTTACCCGGCGGGGTGCCCGTCTGCCGGAGGGGAAGATCCAGGTCACGACCCGGGCTGAGTTCGGGCAATCGAAGGTCACCGCTTTCCCTGACGTGACCAATCACCATGCCTATCTGCTCAACGCGGATGGCAGCTTCTACCGCCGGTTCCAGCGCGGCGCTGACTTCGCGGGCGACAGTGTGCGAGTGTTGCGCTCGGTCTGCGATGATGACCTGGATGCTCCCAACCTTCCCGGCGGCACCTGCCCGCTGAAGGTGGATATCCAGGAATCGCCCTATCCGTCCTTCGCAAATGCCTACGATAAAGTGTACGACCCCGGCTGGTTCTCCACGCAGTACGTCTCCGTGGGTCAGAACCGGGGCCGCACCAACTTCAATGTCTCGTTCCAGAACACCAGAAACCCCGGCTCGGTCGCCAATCTGAAGGGCCAGCGCCGGCAGAACTACCGGATGAACCTGGACCAGGTACTCCACGACAAGTTCGACATGTCGTTCAGCGCCTTCTACGGGCGGAATACGCTGCACGAGCCCAGTTCCGGGGGAGACAACGGCCCCTTCTTCTCACTGGCGTTCCTGGAGCCGCACGTGGACCCGACCGCCTGCTGCAATCCAGACGGCACGCCCTACCGCGCGTTCATCCAGGACAAGCGGTCCAACGCGGCCAACCCGCTCTATGATCTGTTCAATGTGGATCGCAACCGGGAGCGCAGTCGGTTCATGGGGAGCGTCCGGTCCCGCTGGCGTCCGATGTCCTGGCTCTCGGCTGAGGGCAGCTTCAATTTCGACCAGACTTCCGAGCAGTTCACCCAGGCGGAGCCGGTGATCTATTGGAGCGCCTCCGCGAAGACCAGCGGCTCCCCGGGCGCTTACACCAGGAGCGCCCGGAATATCAAGAACTTCAATACCGGGGTCAGCCTCACCGGGAACTGGATGGTCCACGGCTCGGGCCTGATGGAGGACCTCGGCATCACCCTTCGGGCCTCGGGCTCCTACGAGGACGTGGAGAACAATTTCCTGCAGGCCCGCGCTGAGCAGTACATCGTCAAGCAGGTGCCGGAGTTCCCCGGCACCAAGCCGGAGAGCCAGCGGGCCTTCTCGGAAGACATCGAGGAGCGAACTCGCGAGGTCTACGGCGTGGGAACCTTTGACTTGTCCGGCAAGATCATCCTGGACGGTCTGCTCCGCCGGGATGCGTCCTCCCTCTTCGGGCCCGACGCGCGCAACCGGACCTATTACCGGGCCTCCGGAGCCGTGCGGTTGCCCCAGCTCCTGGAGTGGAAGGGTGGTCCGCAGGAGCTCCGGCTCCGGGCCTCCTACGGAACCGCGGGCCTGCGCCCCAACTTCTTCGCCCAGTACGAGGTGCTCAGAGCGTCGGGTGGAACCTTCATCAAGGACCAGCTGGGGAATCGCAACCTCAAGCCGGCCCACTCGGCCGAGTTCGAGGTCGGCTTCAACACCGAGTTCGCCAACGGGCGGTTCACTGTCGAGTACAACTACTCCGACAAGAAGACCAAGGACGAGATCGTGCAGGCACCACTGCTGGCCACGACCGGGTTCGCGTCACAGTGGCAGAATGTGGGCTCTCTGCAAGCCAAGACCCACGAGCTGGCCGTCGGCATTCAGGCGATCAACAACCGCGACATGTCGCTGCAGTTCAACATCACCGGAAGCCGGGTCCGGGAATACATCACCGATTGGCCGCTCCCGAGCCAGGTCTTCGGAACTTCGGGTGATTGGGCCGGGTTCGAGTACGCCCAAGGGATTCGGCTCGGCACCATGGCCGGTGCCCGTTGGGTCCACAGCCTCGATCAGCTCTATCTCGACCCGGTCAAGGCGGCGGCCAATGGACCCGGCGGGGCCTTCGATCCCGCCTTATACGAGGTGAACTTCGACGGCTACCTGGTGAAGAAGGCCCTCCGAGGCACCGCGGATGAGCGTCCCATCCAGCTGATCGCGTGCGCCGATGCAAAAAAGAACCCGATAGCCTGCGCTGCCGGGCAAAGCCCAACCGGCCGGTTCTTCTTGGGCGTGGCATCGCCGGACTTCCGGATGGGCTTCAACACCGTCTTCACCTTCAAGCGCTTCGCGGTCAGCAGCCTGCTCGACTGGAGCTACGGCGGCTCGATCACCAACGTAACCGCGCACTGGGCTACCCAGGACTGCGCCGACGTGCGCTGTGACCAGTTCAACAAGCCGGCCGACCAGCGCATTGCGGAAGGATTCTACAGCACCGGATTGTACTTCGGCGCCGCCGCCAACGAGGCCTACGTCGAAGGTGCCACCTTCCTCAAGCTGCGGGAGCTTTCGGTGAATTACACCCTGGCCCACAACCAGCTTCAGGGTATTGGGCTCGGCCGCTTCCTGAACGAGGTTCGGGTCGGGCTGATCGGCCGCAACCTGTTTACCCACACGAAGTACAGCGGCTTCGATCCGGAAGTCGCGCCGGCGGCCGACGATCCGTTCAAGGGCCGGACCGAATGGTTCCAGTATCCGCCTTTCCGGACCATCACCGGCTTCATCGAGATCGCTTTCTGACCACCGACCGCTCTCACGAGGTGACCTACATGGTGACTGGATACCGTTACTGGCGCTCGCTCGCGGCGGTGGCTCTACTGGCCGGAGTGGTGAGCTGCGGGAGTCTCGATATCGCCAACCGCAACGCCCCGGAGCGGGAACGGGCTTTCTCCGATCCCGAAACCGTCAAGGCTTCGGCGGCTGGCTCGATCAAGTCCTACATCAACACCAGAGTATGGTACGAGCCGGCGCTCGGCCCGTTCTCGACGATGGCCGACGAGCATTCGTTCTCGTGGAACAACTGGCAGTCGCGCTACTACTCGAGCTATGGCGCCGAATGCCCGTTGCACTGCGGCTGGGCCAACGAGACCACCCATCCCCGGTACGAGCCCATTCCGTTGTGGTGGTACGGGTTGTACTCGGTCATTTCCTCGGCGAACGATGTGCTGTTCGCCATCCGGCAATCCCCCACCCCGCCCGATCTGGGCGATGATAAGGGTTGGGTGGAGGCAATAGCCCAACTGTCGCAAGGGGTGGCTCACGGGCTGCTCGCGCTGACCTACGACCGCGGCTTCGTCGTTACCGAAGACGCGGATCTACTCGCCCTCGAGCTGGTGAGCCGCGAGGCTGTGCGGGACGCCGCGCTCGCCCAGTTGGATGAGGCGGCCACCCTGGCTGCCGCGGCGGACTTCTCGATCGCGCCCACGGCGCTGTTCGGTATTCCGAGTGGTCCCGTTTACACCGGTGCGCAGGTCGCCCAAATCGCTCGGACTTTCCAGGCGGAGGTGCTCGCGCAGTACGCGCGGACCAGTGCGGAAAATGCCGCGACCAACTGGGCCCAGGTCGTTACCTATGCCTCCAAGGGGATCAGCTCCGGCACGCCCTTCGACTTCAAGGTCTTCGCGTCCGACCGTCAAAGCACCGAGGACTTCTTCAGTGGTATCGAGCAGTGGGGCAATGACTATACCACGACCCGCATCGATACCCGCGTTGCGCGGCTCCTCTCCACCACTCAGGCCGACCCCTGGCCCGGTGGGGCGGGGAACCCCCAGCCCGCGACAGCCGCAGGGGTGCCCATTGGAGGCGTCTATGGGGTCGACAAGCGCCTGGGCGATGGCTGCTTCCTGGCGGGCAACACCTTCGGGGATGGCGAGTGCGCCGCCACGGCCAATTCGGGCACCGATTTCATTTGGGATCCCTCCACTTACTTCCCCGCTTCGCGCGGGCAGTTTCATCAGAGCAACATCGGGTACATCCGCTATCACTGCCTGGTGGGCTTTTTCCCCGATTGCGCGACACCGGCCGGCACCTTCGTGGTCCTGAGCCAGCATCTGAACGACCTGCTCTGGGCCGAGGGCCTGGTGCGCACCAACGGGGACCTGGCGCTCGCGGCTCAGCTCATCAACCGCTCGCACGTGACTCGTGGGAACCTTCCCGCGTGCACGGCTGCCGGATGTACGGGGCCGGGGGTCCCGGCAGGGCTGACAGCCCAGCAGAGTTTGCTTGCCGGCATCTTTTACGAATGGCATGTCGAGCTGGTCAGCATGTCTCCCGATCACTGGTTCAACGGCCGACGACTCGCCAATACGAACCTCGTCTCCGCCGGCCCGAACCCCTGGGCCGCCAACCAGCAGACCTACGGGCCCGAGGGGCCCTACGTGTGGAACCCGCTTTGGGGCAACACCCCTCGGTCGATGCCAATTCCGGCCAAGGATCTCGCCTTGCTGGGGCTGGAGCTCTACAGCTTTGGCGGTCCCGATGATCCAGCCGGATGCGGTACCACCGGCCCGGCCTGCGTGATGGGGGTTGACGGGACAGCGAAGGTGAAGGGCGTGCGGCAGATTTACAGGGAACTGATGGCCGCGCAGCCTAAGCCGGGCACGCGGCTGCGGCAGTAACGAAGCAGGGTAGTTCGCCACGTGAAGCGGCTGGCCAGCGATGGCCAGCCGCTTTGCATTGCTATTGCGGCGTGTTGAAGACCGTCACAGTCACCTGAGCCCGGCCTACATTGCCGGACGCATCGGATGCCTCCGCGACGATGGTATGCGACGTGTTGTTCTGGAGGGCGAGGGTGCTCCACACCAGCTGATAGGGTCGGGCATAAAAAGTACCGCGGAGGGTTCCGTCAATCAGGATCCGCACCACCTCCACTGAATAGTTGTCGGCCGCGTTGACTTCCACCGACACCCCCCCATTGACCGTCGCACCGTCCAGCGGTGCGGTGATCTGAACCACGGGATCCAGGTCATCCGGGGGCAAGTCGGTGTTGACCGTGCAGCCGATGGAGCTGCCTACCACCAGGATGCCTGCCATAAGCTTCATTCGCATACGATCTCCGACTCGGTTTTCCTGCGCCCCCCGGAGTTTAGGGGAGCTCCTGGCGGTACGCCACCGTAGCTTCCCGGACACCGGCCGCCACCGGCACTTCCACCACTCGGCCATCCGGCCAGCGCACTTGGAGCGTGGCCGGTCCTCCGGCGGGCGCGACGACCTGAGTTGCGCTGCTCACCGACCAGTACCCCGATCCCGCCTGAACCTCGCGCGCAGGTCCCCAGGCCGCTCCGGCCTTGAGCCGGATGGTAGCGCCGATCCCGCGAGGATTGCCGGGAGGACCCTGTAGCCTGACCCGGAGACCCGGTGCCGCGCCCTGATTTCGGTACACGCGGGTCGCCGCGCCGTTCTGGGTAATCACGACATCGAGCCGGCCGTCCTGGTCGTAATCGGCAGCCCCTGCGCCTCGCTGGTCTCCGTAAACGAGCAGGCCTGACTCCCCTCCCGGCACCGGCCTTAAAGCTCCCTTGCCGTCGCCCACGAGCAGCAGGGCGCGGCCGGCGTCGTAGCGGGGAGTGCCCAGATCGGTGGGATAAAAGTTCTGACTCAGGACCAGGTCCTCATTCCCGTCCCCATTAAAATCCCCTGCCACCGGCGCGAAGGCCGGGGCGAGCTGAGCCTCAACTGGAAGCGGATGCGGTTCGAAGTGGTCTCCCCGGTTGAGCCAGACAAGGTGATCGAAGGTGTTGACCCCGAAGCGCAGCGCGTTAGGGGCGGCCGGCCCGAGAACCTGATCCACCGTCGCGTCCGCATAGGCTCGGAACGAGCGGAGCCGCCCCGCAACCTCGGGGACAGCCCGGCTCAGTCGCGCGAACCCGGCGAGCGGTGCCACAGCTTGAAGCCGGGGGTCGTACTGGGCCAGCAGGATGTCGAGTGTCGCGCTCGATCCGAAGTTGCCGAAGTACAGATAGAGCGGCCGGGCCGTGTCTGCCGGCGCCCTGATGTTCCGGCCCCAGCTCGTGGCCACCAGATCGGGGCGGCCGTCGCCATCGAAGTCGCCGCTCGCCAAGCCGAGCCAGCGGCTGAAATAGCTATCGAGTCCCAGGTCAGTCGCCCGATTGAGGCGGCCGTGATCGTTCCAGAAGACCTTGACCGGTCCCCATTCAACCGCGACGACGAGATCGGGCCAGCCGTCCTGGTTGAGGTCGCTCCAGAGGGCCGCGCTCACCATCCCCACCTGACTCAGCCCGCTGCTGCCCGCCGAGTCGAGCGTGAAACGCCCGCTGCCATCGTTGCGGTACAGGCGGCTCGAGGGTGTTAGTGGGTAGGCTCCAGGGTAGATCCGTCCTCCCACAAAGAGCCCAAGCTTGCCACTGTGATCGTAGTCGGCGAGTGCGAGCGGACCAATGCTCGCGCTGTCACCGGAGATGGCCGTGGTACCCGGACCGGCGCGGCGGCCTCGGCTGTCGAGCGGAACCGCGAGCACCGAAGGCAGTGCGACTGACGCTGCGGGGGATTCCGCCTCGTAGCTCGATTGTCCGATGAGGAGGACGGAGCCGCCTTTCCCATCGGGGACCTGGAGCAGAGTGGTCTGGTCGCCGGCCGCGGGCTGGAGTCCGAGATTCATGGGGACAAACCGGCCGCCGGCTTGCCGGAAAACGCCGGCCGTCCCCGTTCGGCCCGAGCCGATCAGGAGCTCATCGCTGCCGTCACCATCGAGATCGAGCCAACTTGCCCCAGGGCCGAGCTGTGCGAAGGAGTTGGGCAGCAGGAGTTGTCGCGCGAAATCGTCGTAGAAGACTTCCGTGTGGCGGTGCTCGAGTGGAGCTTCCGTGAACAGTGGAGCGGGAATCGCGAGTCGGGAATCGGGAACCGGGGGTGCGCTGTCGACGACCCTTCCCGACTCCCCATTCCCCCTTCCCGATTCGGTGATCTCATAGAGCCGATTAGGCTTGGCATTGGAGATGACCGATCGGGTCCCGTCGCGCCAGCTCACCTCGATGGCCAGCGAGTCCGTCGTTCCGGCGGCGAAGCTCAGGAGCGGTTCGGAGCTCGAGAGGTAGAGGCCCCCCGCCGTCATCTCCCGCTCCTGCACCACGCCGGCCCGCGACCCCCCACGAATCCGAACTTTCGCTCCGATCCCGCCGGTGTTGGGCGCCTTGCCTTTGAGCTGCACCGCGATCCGTGGCGCGGTGGCCTCGTTGCGCAGCACCAACGCCGGGCTGCGCAATCGGTTCACGACCACGTCGAGATCGCCGTCACCATCGAGATCAGCCGCAGCCATCCCGTGGGAGAGATCGGGGCCGGCGCTGAAATGCCAGCGGTCGCTGACGTCCTCGAAGGTGAGATCGCCCCGGTTGCGGAAGGCGTAGTTGGGCACCGGCAGCGGGGGATTGGTCATCCGCTGCTGACGCCAGTCGAGGTCGCTGAGCCGGTTGCGGAACCTGTCCTGGGTGTCGGCATCCATAAAGTCCCATTGGTTGCCAGTGCCGACCAGGAGGTCCTCGTAGCCATCCAGGTCCACGTCGAGGAACAGCGTGGACCAGGTCCACCCCGAGGCGGCTACCCCGGCGAGCTCGGCGATCTGTGCGAAAGTGCCGTCGCCCCGGTTGAGGAACAGGGTGTTCCGCTGGAGCTGGGGTCGGTCCTCGATCACCCCGGGTTGCTTGGGTAGCGCGGTATGGGTGGGGATCTGAGTGCGGAGCTGCCGGCTATCGCGGCTCAGCATGTCCACCTCGAAGAAATCTACCAGCCCGTCCCGATTCACGTCCCCGAAATCGATGGCCATCGCGGCATTGCTCATGGTCCGCTGGGCCAGGCGCGGCGCCAGCCGGAATCCGCCCTGTCCATCATTGAGCCAGAACCGATCGGGGTCCTCGAAATCGTTGGCGACGTAGAGATCAGGAGCGCCGTCGCCGTTCACGTCATAGAACCGGGCCGCCAGCGTGAAGTTCTCCTGCTCCTCGGCCAGCGGGTTGCCGTCCTCGTCCAGAAACCGCGGATTCTGAGCCATCGGCTCACGGGTGAAGTGGCCCTGGCCGTCGTTCCGGTAGAACCAGTCTGGATCGGCCCGCTGAACCAGCACGACCGATTGCAGGTCCTCCCGCATCACAACCCGGTAGTCCCGCCGGTACGGCTCCACCACCTCGAAGCTCTTGGGCCCGGTGCGCTTGACCACCTGGTCGAAGGCGCGCTGTTGCGGGCTGTAGAGGTCGTTGGTGGTGTAGGCCTTGTAGTTGGCGACATAGAGATCGAGCGAGCCGTTCCCGTCAGTATCCGCCAGCGTCATCGTCGTGCTGCCGGCGCGCGAGGCCCGGCCCGGATAGGTGGTGTCCTCGGTGAACCGGCCCGCTCCGTCGTTGAGGAACAGCGTGTTAGGCCCGCCGAGCGCCGCGACTAGGAGATCGAGTGAGCCGTCGCCGTTCACATCGGCCAGCACCGCGCCGGTCGAGGCCTGTTTGGGGAGCGCCACGCCGGCCTCCTCGGCGACGTCGTGGAACTTCCAGTTCCCGTCGTTGAGATACAGGGCGTTGGGTCCCTCGGTCCGGCAGAGATAAATATCGGGCCGGCCATCGCCGTTGACGTCGCCCATAGCCACTCCGCCGCCGTCGGCGAGCAGCTGGTTCCGGAGCAGGGCCGAATCGCTGACGAAATTGGCAAAGCTGATGCCGGTACTGCCCGGGGAGAGCTGGGTGAAGCCGGGTTGGCCGCGGGTGGTGACCGCCAGCTCTCGCCAGCGGTAGCCTTGGCCCTCCTGCCATTCCGAGGGTGGCAGAGGAGCGGAGCCGCGGCAGGCCGCGAGCGCGAGAGCCGCGGTCGGAAGCATCCATCGAGCTGATTGCATGTTCAGGAAATCTATACGGACCGAGAAACGAAACCGCTTGGTGTGACGACCGTGCTTGCGTGCGCTGACGAGGGAGGTTAGCTCTAGTCCGCGGGTCCGAGGAGTCCTGTCATGCCCCGTTTCGTGGTACCCCGCGTCGCCTGCTTTTGCGCTGTCCTGACTCAAGTTGGGTTAGCCGCTCCGGTTGCAGGTCAGAGCCCGCCCCGGGCCCAAATCCGAGGCTGGGTCGTGACCCGGACCGACATCCCACTTTCCGGCGCTGAGATCTCGGTAGCAGGCGACTCCCTCGCCGCCATCAGCGATTCCGACGGTAGCTTCGTGCTCCGGGGCATCCCGCCGGGTCAGCATGTCATTCGGGTCCGCCGGATCGGCTACCTGGCTCAGTATTTGGTTGCCATCCTGGCCCCGGGCGAGCAGAAAGATGAAGTGGTCATCACTCTGTTTCCGGGGGCGTACCGGCTCGCCGAAGTCGAGGTGACCGCGCGGCTGGCCAAGCCGATCGAATACGCCTGGACGATGAAGTACGACGAGTTCTTCCGCCGCCAGCGCGTGGGACTCGGCTACTACATCAGCCGGAAGGATATTGACCGGAAAACGGCGCTTGAGACCCCTGAGCTGCTGATCGGCGTACCCGGCTTGCAGATCCGTCCCGGCGCTCCTGGCCTGGTTCCGACTGCAGTGAAGAGCGTCCGATGCGGGAAGTTCAGCGTCTGGGTCGACGGCTGGGAGCAGCATATAGAAAGGGGACAGGGGATG
>DASYTT010000045.1:0-18113 GCA_036002045.1 Gemmatimonadales bacterium | reverse complement strand
GCCGGAATGGCAGCCATCTCTGGTAGGGTTCTTGCGATAGAGGATTCGATTGATATTCGGCTCGCGCTCCAAAGGAGATTGAGATGCGGTTCGGGACCCTTGGAAAGATCTCGTTACTTACTCTTGCGCTAGGTGGACTGGCGTTGCCGGCTGCGGCACAAGATCAGCGTCCGGGCATCGCAGTACTGCCATTCGAGAATGGCGGCAGCTACGGCAAAGACCGGGAAGAATTCGACGCACTGCGCAAAGGTCTCGCGGCAATGCTGATCAGCGAGCTGTCGTGGAACTCCGATGTGCGCCTGGTTGACCGTTTCGAAACTCAGCGCGTACTCGACGAGCAAGGCCTTGCCGTGGCCGAACGAGTCGACAAAGAAACCGCGGCGAAAATCGGGAAGCTGGTGGGCGCGCGCTATATGATCACCGGTTTCTTCATCGACCTGTATGGCGACTTCCGGATCGATGCCCGGATGATCAACGTCGAAACGGGCGAGATCATGAAGGTGGTCCGCAGCGATCCCAAATACCACGACCGCAAGGACATGATGCGGATGGTCGAATCAGTCGGCACCCTGATCATGCGAGACAACCGGCTGCCTCCGCTCCCGGCGGGCAGTGCCCAGCGTGCGGCACGCCAGGTCCCGACCGAGGCGCTAGTGCTGTTCAGCCGTGCGCTGCTGTACCAGGATCGCGGGGACAAGGCCAAAGCGGTGGAGTACTACGAAAAGGCGCTGCAAGTCTTTCCGGAGTACACTGAAGCGAGTGAAGGCCTAAAGAAGGTGCGCGGAAACTGAATCGGGACAGACCCTGCAGAGCGGCAAGGGACCTAGCCGGAGTGTGAAGCTCACTATTCCCGGTGAGATTTGAGGACGAACTCAACCAAGCGTGGATACCAGCCCGAATTGTTCGCGCGGAAGATGACGCGATCCCTGTAGGCAGCGATTGGTCGCTCATGGAAGAGCGTATCGGTCTTTCCAAAGTCAATCGCCCAAAACAGTCGACCTTCGTACGAACGGAATTCCATGTGTCCCTCCGACCCCACATGCCCAGGGACCTTCAGATCTCGACGCGCGGCCCAGAGAAGGATCCCGTCGTCGTTGCACACCACGTTGAAAGCGACCGATCCAGGAAGGACTCCAGGAGCAACTTGAGTTGTCGTAACCGGCGTCATCCATCCTAAGCGGGTCTTAAACTCCACGAGCTCACTTAAAGATGATCCGCGAAATACGACCCCCCCAAACTCCCACATGCTCATGGTCGCAAGATAAAAACCTCGTCCGGACTCGCTTGTGCAGGTGGCGGTGTGATTCAGCAGGCGAAACTCGTTTTTCCAACCTAAATCAGGCACCGATAAGAACGATTTCCTCACACTTCCAGTTCTTGCATCGGCCACTACGAGTAGATCTCGGCCTGTTTGAGCTGACTCATTGGGTGCCAAACCCTCTGGAAATACATACCGGCCAATTACGAGTGTAGTATCGTCTAAAAAGTGGACGGTCGTTGCAGCACCAGGCATTCCGAGAACTCGAGCTAGCGACCATCGATGCTGCTCGACGCCATCCTCGGTGAGAAATACTAGCTCACGCCGCTGGGCATCGTAGACGACCAGGAGATTGCCTCGAAAAGACATTGCCGCAGGTCGCCGAAACTCTCCAGGGCCGTCGCCACAGCGTCCGATCCTCCGGACAAAGCCACCGTTCTTGAGATTCACTAAGACGATCTGACAATTTCCATTGTCAGCAACGGCAAGAAGCCCCGATGGGCTTGTGGCGGCCACCCCAACTTGGGTAAAAGAAATCGGTCCGACATCAGTACCGATCGTCCGGACCAGTGGCAACGACTGTCTAAGACTGGATGGTCGGTTCTCGCTTGATGAGTAGTTGCCGAGGAAATGGTTGAGCAGCCCATCCGCGCCAGGAGATCTAAACGTAAGTCGTTGTTTGCCTTGAGCAGAAGAATCCCTATATGGGTTGGGGAACGAACCAGCGGCCAGAGCAATCACGAGCGAGTAACAAACAAGAGGACTACGGAACATCGGCCCGTACGTCCTCCGGATCCAATTCCGCCGCTCAACTCTCATTTACTAGCGACCGCTCCAACCCGAACCACAGCCCGGCGTGAATCGGCAGGGCCAGCGCGATCACCTCGAGGTTGTGCTGCGGGAACCAGGGCAACAGCTTGAGCAGAAGGGCGAGCACTCCCAGGCTCGCGCTGAGCAAAGCAAGCCCGCGGGCAGGGCGGAGCGCCCAGGAGCGTCCGCATATTGCCGCCGGAAGCAAGACGGCAAGGGCGAGCGAGAACACATTGAGCAGCAGCAGGTTCTCGTTGCGATGCGCGGCGACGTGATGGCTGAATCCCGCCAGATAGGTCAACAGTACCCCGCCCAGGCCAGCCAATAAGGCCCACAGCGTAGCGAGCGGCAGAAAAATCCGGGTCCGCCCCAGGAGGGCTAGCAGCGTCCCGACCAAAACCCCCGCGAGGGCATAGCCCAAGAGCCAGCTGGTTGGGCGATCCGGAACCGGCCAGGCGCCTCCCTCGTTCAGCACCCGCTCGGACTTCACCAGCGGCCGCAGCGAACCGTCAGCTCCCGTCACCCGCACGCTGTCGACGTGCTCCCGCAAGCGCCCCGGCAGAAACATCTGCTCCCAGCGCGACATGACCACATCTACCGGCTGGCCCAGGGCGAGGAGCAACCCGGTATAGAGCGGAATCCTGTCTTCGTTGAGCCGCCGGGTCTCGTCGCGCCAGGTCATCACGGAGGGCTGCTCGCCATAGCGGCGGATTGCGCCCCCAATGACCCGGTCGATCGCGTCGCGGATCCGAGTAGAGCAATTGTCCCGGTAATAGTCGTAGAAATATTCGCGATTCTGCGGCTGCCAGTTCCACTCCAGAAACTGGCGCAAGGCGAGGCGCTGGGCCGGCGTGAGGTCGAGCTCCTGAGCCCAGATCTTGCGACCGTGACTCGCGTAGATCGCTACCATCGTGTCGACGTTGCTCTCGTACCCCATCGAATACCACATCCTGCCCTGCAGAAACCGCAGCACGAAATGCGGCCGCTCAAAGCTGAAGCGGCCATAGTCGTAGTGGTCGTCGGCGCCGCTCTCCGCGTTGTGAATCCAGATGGCGTTGTGTCCGAAGCGCTCCCAGACCCTGCCGCCGGTCTCGTAGGTGAGCAGGGTGATGGTGAGCTCAGAACCTGGGGCTTGGAGCGCGGGGGCTTGGGCGGTGAGAGGTGAGGTGTGAGAGGCGAGATTGGCCGTGAGGAGAAGGCCAGGAGCCCATAGCCCATAGCCCATAGCCCATGGCCCCTTACTCACAAGGCTACGTCTTTCCCGTCCGCCGCTGACTTGTAGATCGCCTCGATCACCTTGAGCAGCGTGATGTGCTCGGAGAGTTTGGGAACCTTGGCCTCCCCGGCTACGGCCGCGAGGAAATGCGCCCACTGCGCGCGGAAGGAGGCGGTGAAGGCGCTTTCGCGGGACAGACTGCCGGTCGGGGACACGTCCTGGGGAACTCCGTTGAGCTCCTTCCAGACGTGAAGGGGGTTGATTCCCGCGGTCCCCTTGCTGCCGCGCAGCCCGACCCCGAAGCGCTCCTGCTCGCCAATATGGCGCCAGGTTACGTCGACGAAAATCGCCAGGCCGCCTTCGCAGATCACCAAGGCGCTCCCCGATTGTTCTACGCCGCGCTCCCCCTTCGGCTTGGTGAGGTTGGCGCTGACCCGCGAGGGCCTCGGATTACCGGCGAGCCAGAGACACAAGTCCACCATCGTCAGACCGAGGTCGAGCAGCGCGCCGCCACCCGCTTCATCCTTGCGGGTCCGCCAGCCGAGCTGGGCGCGCGCCGGCCGGGAGACATGCCAGCTGGCCCGGATCGAGTCGAGCTCCCCCAGCTCGCCGTTCTGCACGAAGCTGCGGACCGCCTGCGCATCGGGCCGATAGCGGTGGGTCATCCCGATCATCACGGAACGACCCTGCCTTTCCGCCAGCCGCGCGATTCGCTGCTCGCCGGAGGGCGTGAGCGACCCGGGCTTTTCCACCAGCACATGGCACCCGGCAGCCAGACCGGCGAGGACGTGGGGCTCGTGCAGGTGATTGGGGGTCGCCACCAGGATGGCGTCGAGGCGCTCGTGATCGAGCAGGTCTTCGATGTCGTCGAACACGTCCTTGATCTGGAAGCGCTCCGCGAGGGCGCGCGCCTTCGGCAGATCCACGTCGCAGATCGCGGCGATCTCGACCGTCTTCAGCTTCTTGAGCACAGGAAGGTGCGCCACCTGGACGATGGCGCCGGCACCGATCAAGCCGATCCGGATGGGCTCGCTCATGGGATCCAGTCCTGCTCAATAAGTACGGGAGAGCTCGGTGCCCGGAAAATAAGCCGAGAGGATGTCCTCATACGAGAAGCCGGCGCGCGAGCGGGCCAGAGCCCCCCATTGGCACATCCCCACCCCATGACCCGCCCCCGAGCCTTCGGCGACGAGCTCGACGATGCGTCCCCCGCTCCGCGTGAGCTGCACCGTGAAGTTCGCGCTGCGGAGAATGCTGCCATCGGGGGTGCGCAGCAGCAGCCGCGCCACCGGGCCGCTGACGGCATAGCTGCCCCGGGTTCCCGTGAGCTCGAGATGGGCCACTCGGCCCGTGGGGGTGCGGTCGATGACCCGGATCTCCCGCAAGGTCCCACCCAGCTCGGACGGGATGCGCGCCTGTGGCAGGGTCTCGGTCAAGGTGCGCGCCAACAGCTCGCCGCTCCAGCTTTCCCGCCAGCGGAAACGTGGCGAGATCGCGCACCAGGGCCGGCCGGCTGCATCCTCATCGCGAATCGAGCGGAGATAGGAACGACTGGCTGCAGCGAAGACCTCGGGGCCATCGGCGGTCCGGCCGCCACAGGTGGAATGGAAAAAGCCGTCGATCAGCTGGCCCTGCCAGAGGAGCACTTCCCCGCGGGTTTCCTGCACCGCTTGCGTCGATACCGGCGTCTCGAACCCGGTTCCGGCATACGCCTGATCGGCGACCGTCGCGACGAGATCGTAGCCCCGGGTTCTCCAGCGGCCCAGTGACTTGAGGGCGATCGTCCTGGAGATCACGGCCTGAGCCCGCAATGCCGCGAGCTCCGGCTCGCTGCGCCGACCCATCTCAGCACCCACCACGCCCGCGAGGTATTGCTCGACGTCGACGAGATTGATTGCGCTCACTCCGGTCAGCGTGGCGGAGAGCACGAAACGACCGCGATATTCGCGCGTGTTGATCCGCACCGGTCCCCCGCTATCGACGGCGCTGAGCTCCATGGCGGGGCCCGGGCTCAAAACGGCTCCGCCGATGCGAATGCGAAGCCCCGGAGGACCCGCGGTGAGCGTGGCCACTTCTCCCGGCGGAAGCTCCAGCGGTCCGCTGCCGTCGGGCGCAACCAACCGGAGCGCGGAACTTCCCCCCACCGAAAGAGTGGCGGCGTTGGTCACGACCCCGATGCGGATCTCGGGGACTTGCGACTCGGGCGGGGCGACCGTGGCGACCTCCGGGCGGGCGCAGGCGGCGAGAGCGAGCGCCGCGAGCACCAGCCTGCGGAGCTCAGCCACGATAGTTGCCGAACTTGAGCTCGAGACCGAAGTCCTGGGAGCGAAGAAAGCCGATGACGCTCTGCAGCTCGTCCTTGGAAGGGCTGGAAATGCGGAGCTCGTCCCCCTGAATCGAGGCCTGCACCTTCTTGAATCCCTGATCCTTGACCGCCTTCTGAATTTTCTTGGCGGTGTCCTGCGGAATGCCTTGCGTGAGCGTCACGGTGCAGCGCACCGAGGTGCCGGCTCCGGGCTCGAACTCGCCCGTCTTCAGATTCTTGAGCGGCACGCCGCGCTTGGCGCACTTCTGGAGCAGCACGTCGAGCACCTGCTTCATGCGGAATTCGTCGTCGGCGTGGAGCTTGATCAAGGCGTTGGCGCGATCAAACTCGAGGGTGACGTGGGTGCCCTTGAAGTCGTAGCGCTGCCCGATCTCCTTGAGCGCCTGGTTCACCGCGTTGTCGACTTCCTGGAGATCCGCACCCGTCGAGATGTCGAACGAAGCAGTGCCAGCCATGCTCAGGAGAGGAAGGATTCGAGGGCTTTGGAGCGGCTGACGTGGCGGAGCCGGGAGAGCGCCTTTTCCTTGATCTGGCGCACGCGCTCCCGCGTGATACCCAGCTGCGCGCCAATCTCCTCCAGGGTCATGGGCTCCGGGCTATCGAGCCCGAAGTAAAGCCGCAGAATCTTCGATTCGCGCTCCTTGAGACCCTTGAGCACCTCCTCGATACACTGGTTGAGCGCGTGCTCGAAGGTTTCCGCGTCGGGGCCCGGGTTTTGGTTGTCGGGCAGGTAGTCGAGCAGCCGGTTGTCCTCTCCCGGCGTCATGGGAGCGTCGAGTGAGAGATGGTTCTGAGAAATGGAGAGGGTCTTCTGCACCTCCTCCATGTCGATGTCCATGCCCTCGGCGATCTCGGCCGGAGTGGGCTCCCGCCCGAGCTCCTGCAGTAAGAGGGAAGAGCGACGAGTGATCCGGTGGAGGGTTCCCGCCCGATTAAGCGGAACGCGAACGATGCGACTCTGCTCGGCCAATGCCTGGAGAATCGCCTGGCGAATCCACCACACGGCGTAGGAGATGAACTTGATGCCCTTGGTCTCGTCGAACTTGTGGGCGGCCCGGATCAGGCCAAGGTTGCCCTCGTTGATCAGGTCGGAGAGCGACACACCCTGATTCTGGTATTTCTTGGCGACGGACACCACGAAGCGAAGATTGCTGCGAACCAGCTTATCGAGCGCCTCCTCGTCCTTGAGACGGATGCGCTGCGCGAGCGAGACCTCTTCGTCCTGGGTGATGAGCGGGTAGCGGCTGATTTCCCTGAGGTACTGGTCGAGCGAGCCCTCATCCGAGGACGTCGAACTGCCTTTGCTGCTGGAGCCGACTTGCAGGGGCTTCATCCCGGGAGGGGCCCTCGGTCGTTGAAGCGGTTGCACGTAACGGGTGGCGGGTAGCTGGTGCCTGCTCTCTCGACCTGCGACCTGCAACCCGCCACCTGCAACCTAAGCAACAGCCTCCGCCTCACAGAGTCAATCGTAGTTGTCGATCTGCGCCCTTTGGAGCACACCCGAATAATCCACATAACAGACTTTCGTCTCGGAATAGAACTCATAAACCTCCCAACCGCCCTCGCGATGACCGTTCCCCGTCTGCTTGACACCACCGAAGGGAAGATGCGCCTCCGCGCCGATGGTGGGCGCATTGATGTAGGTGATCCCAGTGTCGAGCTCACGCAACGCACGGAATGCAAGATTCGTGTCCCGAGTGTACAGCGAGCTCGAGAGGCCGTATTTCACGCCGTTATTGATGCGGACAGCCTCGTCGAACGAGCTGAAGCGGAGCACCGTCAGCACTGGACCAAAAATCTCCTCCTGCGCCAGTCGACTTCCCGGACGCGCGCCCGCGAAGATCGTCGGACGGTAGAACCAGCCGCGCTGGAGCCGCGGACTCCGGGGCCGCCTTCCGCCCGTTACCAGCTCGAGGCCTTCTTCCCGCCCGATCGCGACGTACTGCTCCACTTTTTCGCGGGCCGCCTCGTGAATCAGCGGCCCTATCTCGGTTCCCGGTTTGCGACCGTCACCCAGCTCTAGTCGTTCGGTCGCTTCGACCAGACGCCGCAGAAAACGATCGTGGATGCGGCGATGGAGCAACAGCCGGCTGGCGGCGGTACAACGCTGACCAGTAGTGCCGAATGCACCCCAGAGGACGCCGTCGAGGGCGAGGTCGAGATCCGCATCGTCCATCACCACGATCGCATTCTTGCCACCCATCTCGAGGGAGAGCCGCTTGTGCATTCGTCCGCAGGTCTCGCCGATCAGGGCACCGGTCGCCGTCGACCCCGTGAAAGAGATGACCGGCACCCCGGAGTGCTCGACCAAGGCCTTCCCTGCCACTTCACCGCGGCCGTGCACGAGCTGGATGACCTCGGGAGGCAGTCCGGCCTCCAGCAGGATCTCCACGAGCAGGTGGACCGTATGGGGCACATCCTCCGAGGGCTTGAGAATGACGCTGTTTCCGCAGAGCAGCGCGGGGAACAGCTTCCAGGTCGGGATGGCCATGGGAAAGTTGAATGGGGTGATCAGCCCGACGACGCCGATGGGCCGGCGGTAGCTCATCGCCCACTTGCTGCGCAGCTCGCTCGGCACCGTGTGGCCGAACAGCCGGCGCCCTTCGGAACCGGCATAGTAGGCCGTATCGATACCTTCCTGCACGTCGCCCCGCGCTTCGGCGAGCACTTTCCCCATCTCCCGGCTCATCGCGCGGGCAATCGCCTCCTTCCGCTCGGCGAGGAGATCGCCAACCCTGCGCAGCACGTCCCCGCGCGCCGGCGCCGGCACCCGCGACCAGATCCGGAAGCCGGCTTCCGCCGAGCGCACCGCGGCGGCGATGTCGGCCGGCCCGGAATCGGGAAAGCGTCCGATCAGGTCGCGCGTGTTGGCGGGATTGCGGTTGTCGAAGTAGGTCCTGGTCGTGGGGGCGACCCAGTGGCCATTGATAAAGTTCTTAAATGTTCGAGGCATCGGGTTGGCTATCGGCTATTGGCTATTGGCTGCAGCGCCAGGTGAGGCGCTGGCGGGCGTAGTCGGTCCGATCCAGCACGGTCTTGGCGACCAGGAGCCCGCCACAAAGGACCACCAGCAGGGAGATCAGGTGCGCGAGGCCGAGGCGGCGGCGCCAGCTGGTTGCGGCACTCCAGATTCCGGCGAGCATGACGCCACTCGCCGCAGCGAGGTAGCCATAGAGCGAAATGCCGCAGCGGTGCGCATAGGGCCAGGCCAATCCGACGCCGGCTGCGACGGCGACGCCGAGCAGCACGCGCACCCAGGCGGTCAGCGCGCTGCGACTGCCGGACGCAACCGGCGCCGGGCTACTGCGCGCCGCGGGCAGCGCCGCCGCGCGCTGGACCGGCTGGGGCCCGCCCGCAGGCTGTTTGGCGATGACCTTGTCGATCTCCGCCAACTCCTTATCCCAGTCACGGGGCGGTCCGGTCACGTCTCCTCGCGGGTCAGCCGGTATCTCTCAATCTTCTTATAGAGGTTCGAGCGAGGCATATCCAGCGCGCGAGCCGTCTCGGCCACATTCCAGCCGTGCTCCCGGAGCTTGGAGAGGAGAAACGCCCGCTCGGTGTCCTGCCGGAAGGTCTCGAAGCTCGGCGCGCGGGCCGGCTCGGAGACTGCGCCGGGTCCTTCGGCCGCGGGCAACAGGCGTTCCACGTCGGCCGCGGTGATCTGCTTGCCTGGGGCAAGAATGAGCAGCCGCTCCACGGCGTTGCGGAGCTCGCGAACATTCCCCGGCCAGCTGCGTCGCTGGAGCGACCGGAGGGCTTCGTCGGTAAAGGAGCGGGGCGCGACCCCAGCGCCCTGGCTCAAGGTCGCCACAAAGTGCTCGGCAAGCGCGGGAACGTCCTCGAGCCGCTCGCGAAGCGGCGGCACTTCGATCGGGATCACGTTCAGCCGGTGGTAGAGATCCTCCCGGAAGCGACCCTCGGCGATTTCCTCCTCGAGACGCTTGTTGGTCGCGGCGAGCACGCGCACGTCCACCTGCACGGACTTTGCCGCCCCAATGCGCGTCACCATGCCCTCCTGCAATACCCGAAGCACTTTGGCCTGCGCGGACAGCGACATGTCGCCGATCTCGTCGAGAAACAGGGTCCCTCCATCGGCCAGCTCGAACTTGCCGGCCCGGTCGGCGAAGGCCCCCGTAAAGCTGCCCTTCATATGACCGAAGAGCTCGCTCTCGATCAGCTCCGAAGGAATAGCGGCGCAGTTCACTTCGACGAACGCACGCTCCCGCCGGGGGGAAGCCTCGTGCAGGGCCCGTGCGACGAGCTCTTTACCGGTGCCGTTCTCCCCGAGGATCAGGACACGCGCGTTGGTGGGCCCCACGCGCGCGATGAGCGCCCGCACTTGCTCGAGGGCCGCGGATCCCCCCACCATGGGATAGCGCGTATCGAGCGCGCGGCGCAGCTCGCGATTCGCACCCGACAGCGCCGAATGCTGGAGGGCGTTCCGCAAGGTGACGAGCAGCCGGTCGCTGTCGAGCGGCTTCTCGAGGAAATCAAAGGCGCCGCGATGGGTGGCCTGCACCGCGGTGGCAATGGTTCCGTGGCCGGAGATCATGACGACGGTGGCGGGCGGCTCAAGATCGCGCAGCCGGCTGAGCACGTCGAGGCCGTCGAGCCCCGCCATTTTGACGTCGAGCAGCACGACATGGGGACGGAACTCGGAGTAGAGCGAGATGCCTTCGCCGCCCGATGCGGCCAGCATCACCTGCCAGCCTTCATACTCGAGCACCTGGCGGAGCGCTTCCCGGATTCCGCTTTCATCATCGATGACCAGCACCCGATTGCTCATTGCCTCACTCCGGCGGGCGTGAGTCCGTAGACGACGACTCCACCGGACGCCACGCGGAGCCCACCGACCGAGGGCGGCAGCGGAACCGGGACCACGTTCTCCGTGCCCCCACCGACGCGGTCCAGCAAGCGGCCCAGCACATCGCGGGGCAAGGGAATTCCACGGACGCGGGCGCGGAAAACCTGCCACTCCGCAAGCCCGGCACGGCGAAGCAACAGCCTGCCGCCGGCTTCGACAGTCTCATGATCGCGGATCACCCCGGAGAGGGGTCCGAAGGCGAGCGGCACCTTGCGGGTATCCACGCGCGCCCGGACTTCGATGTCCTCCTGGTCCAGTCGTACCACGATCGAGTCCAGGGCACCGGGAATCCGCTCGGCCGCCGCTCCCGCGAGCAGGCTGGCGACTTCGACGGGGCTCAGCACCACGCTGTCGCGCCCGCGGCCAGCGAGCGCATCGAGCTTGCGTTGCACCGCTCGCGCCTGTGCAGCATCACCCAGCCCTTCGACCTCAGGAGCACCCGTTTCAGCCGTCCAGGCATGGATGCGGCGACGGATCTCGTCGCGGTAGGACCAGGCGACGTAGCCGCCCAGCACCAACAACGCGAGCGCGAGCAACCGGAATGGCAGGCTGAGACAGCCCCTCATCGGGAAAGTGCCTGGGCGAGTCGCACGCTGTAGGAGGGGCCGGCCGGCGTTTGCCGGCTCTCGAAGAGCACGATCTGATCCGCCAGAAACGGAGCTCCGCCCGGCAGGTCTTCGAGGCGGCGCATGGCATCTCCGGGAAGGCGCTCGCCTTCTCGCACCCGGCCGAGCGTAATATGCGGCCGGAACGGCCTGCCTTCCGGCGCGAAACCGATGCGCTCGCCGCCACGCTCCAGCCGGTCCTGCAGGAGCTCGAGATCAGGGCCCGCAGTGACCTCGAGGCGGAGCACCCGGGGACGTTTCGAGGAAGGAAAAGCGCCGCCGCCCGAAAGGGCCAACTCCATCGGAGCCATTCCGGAAGTGGCGAATTGCAGCATCTCCTCGATGGCTTCGACCCGATCCGAAGTGACTTCACCGAAGAATTTGAGGGTGATGTGCAGGCCTTCGTCGCGGACCCACCGTACCGGCCATTCGAGCGCGCGCAAGGAGCGCAGCAGGCCTCCAGCCTCCTCGAGCGCGGGAGGCGGCAGCGGCACCGCGACAAAGAGGCGCATGGCGGGAAACGTAATTGGCTATTGGCTATTGGCGAGCGGTAATACCTTTCGTCCCATGGCCGATGGGTCGCTCGTCATAGGCAAATCGCTCCGCATTCCGCGCGCGGAACTCGAGTTTCATGCGACGCGTGCCGGCGGACCAGGCGGCCAGCACGTCAACACCTCGTCCACCCGAATCGAATTGTGGTGGAACCTGGAAGCGAGCAGCGCGCCGAACGAGGCGCAGCGGGCCCTGCTCCGGGAGCGACTGGGTCACCGACTCGACGCCGAGGGTTGGCTCCGGCTGGTCGAGGCCGGTAGCCGCAGCCAGCATCGCAACCGAGAGAGCGTCACCGAACGATTCAGCGCCCTGCTGGCACGGGCGCTTACCCCACGCAAGGTCCGCAAGCCAACCCGGGTCCCCGCAGCCGAAAAACGGCGCCGGCTGGAGAGGAAACGTCAGCGCAGCGTCGTCAAGCGGCTGCGGGGCAAGGTGACGGACGAGTGAGCGGCGCTCGCCGATTCAGGGAGCACGCAACGAAAACGGCAGAATCCAGCGCGCCCGGTCCCAGTCAAAGCGAAGCTCTCCGGCTTTCCCCAGATCAATCACCGCAATCGTGAATTGTTCGACGACGCCCGGGAGAGGCTCGCTCTTGAGCTCGAGGCGCACCAGATCCTGGGTCGGATCGTATTCGGTACCCCACTGGCCGGTCCGCTTATTGATGATGAGCTGGACGCCGGTCGGCGTGGGGAGGGTCCACAAAGTGTATTTGCCCGCGGGAATGACCGTTTCGCCCACGAGGAGATCGGAGGTAGTCTCGAGCTGGGTCGCGGAATTCGCGCCGGTCCGCCAGACCTCACCCCAGGGAACGATGCCGCCGAGAATCACGCGACCGCGCATCGACGGCCGGCCATAATCCACCGTCACACTGGCACCGGCGATGACAGCACGCGCGGTATCCCGAGGCGAGAGCTGCCCCGCGCGCTGACCAGCGCGCTCCTTTGCCAGGAACGGCTGTGCCGACAGCTCCAGGTTGAGAGCAGGCACCCGCGAGACCAGAAACTTCTGCGTGGTCCGGATGCCGTTGAGCCCGAGTACCCGGCCGGCCCGATCCACCCGGAGATAGAACGGAGTCCCGAAGTAGTCGACGGCCACCGAGTCGGGACCGCGGCGAGCCACATAGTTCGGCGTCGCCTGGCGCTGGCCCGCAACCAGTACGTCGATGGCCACGCTGTCCTTGCCCGCCCGGGCGGCCTGGATGGTCAGCTGCTCCAGTAATCCCGTCGAAAGCGACAGGAACGGCACCGCGCCCACACTCACCTTGAAGCGCGTGGTGTCGCTCCGGCTGCCCTGCGCCGTGGTCTGGGTCCGGATGATGGTCGCGAGGGTGTCCGCCACATCCATGACGAGGGAAGTACTCGGCGCGGGAGGCGTAGCGAGCGCGGGGTCGCTCTTGAGCTCGAAATGCGCAACGTGACCGCTGGCATCGAGTGTGGCGACATAGTGGGCCCGGCGGGCGCGGGGGAAAATGGTAAACAGGTCTCCCTCGATCCGGCTGGGACTGCGGGTGACCTGCTCCAGGGCGACGGTGTCGCGTCCCAGCAAGACGACAAACCCGGCTGTTTGCGCGGAGAGCGGAACAGCAGAAAGCGCGAGTGCGGCAATGGCAAGGAGCGAGCGCATCGAGACGACTCCGGCAGACAGGTGAAGAACCAGCCGGAATCTACTCGGGGTGTGCCACCACCTCCCGGCGGCTGCCCTGAAGGCGGGAGCCCAAGTCGTGCAGCAGCCGGACGATTCCGGCCCGCGGGGGAAGCAGACGATAGAGCAGCCGGCGCAGCGGGTTCCGAACCAGGCTTCGCTCGGTCACAGTGAGGACGGTACCTCCCTCCATTGAAGCCAACTCGAAGGTTCGTACCGGAAGCGACGGCTCGCCGGCCTCGCTCCGGCTCAACACCAGCCGATGCGGCGGTTCGGCCGCGGTGAGCGCGATAACCCGTGCGCTGCTTCGGCCGACCTCCCGCCACGCCGGCCGGCCGGCCTGTTCCGGGAGCCGCTCGAGCGCAACGAGGTCGGAGCGCCAAAGCGGCATTCCGTCGAGGTCGAGCAACACCCGCCAGATCGCCTCGGGGGGCCCGGCAAGCCGGAGCTCCGCCGACACGACCTGTTCCGAGCCCAGCGTCAATCCAACGAGATACCCGCAGGCCAGCACACCGACCAAGCCGCCGAGCAAGCGCAACAACACGCGGCGCCGTGCCTTCCGCCTGCGGCGTTGGGTCCAATTCATCGTTCGGAACTCCGGAAAAGTGGAGAAGGCGCGGGTTCCAGCGGAAGCTCCTGCACGGCGCGCGCGAGCAAGCGCACTCCGGCGACGACGGCGGCTCGCTCAGGATCGGGCAAGCGCGCCAGGGCGGCGCGAACCCTGGCAGGATCGAGCAGGGAGCGCTGCTCCCGCAGCCGAGCCCCCGCGTCGGTCAGGCGGAGCTGGACGCGGCGGGCGTCGCGCTCGTCACGAGAGCGCGCGACGAGGCGCAACCGGGCGAGTCGGGCGAGCTGGAGCGAGATAGTGCCCGGCGTAACCCGCATCCGTGCGGCGAGCTCACCAACCGCGAGGGGCTCGACGGGATCCAGCTGCTCCAGCACGCTGGCGAGGTGGGTGCTGAGCCGAGCCCCGCTCGGGAGCGGGTGACCGTGACGGCGCCGGCAGGCCGCGTGAATCGCGGGATAGGCGGCCAGGACAGCGTGAACGGCATCCTCGAGCACGCTGGAAAGTGGAAGAATTAGTTTGATTTGTCAAATCAAATTAGTTTCCTCCGGGGCGGCCCCTTGCTGGCGCCCCATTTCGCGGCGAAAGTTCAGGGGGCCCGATGATCCGTCTTTTCGCTCCACCAACGCCCGATGCGGTGATTCGCCGCAACGCGATGACAGCCGGCAGCTTCGTCCTGCATGTCGTCGTTCTGGGCTTGCTGTTTATTCCGGTCAGCCGCGCGGTCAAAGCGGGCCTGTTCGAGCAGCTGGCGGTCTACCTGGTTCCCCCTGATAACGCGGCCAGCGAGGAACATGCGCCTGGCAATGCTCCGCTAGCGTCACTCGCTGCGGAAGCCCGGCCCGATCCTGGCGGCGCGGCACCTACCACCGATGCACCGACCGGGGTGACCGCGGCCCGCAGCAGGGTACCGCTGTTGAGCCTCACGAAGCTCGACCCTGCCCCGCTGCTGCGGCCGGAGGATCATGCCTACACGGAGCTACAGGTGGACAGCGCCGCGGCCCGTGACCCGAGCAGCGCTGCGCCCGAGTACCCCCGCTGGATGCTGCAGAAGGGGATCGAAGGCGCGGCGGCGGTGATTTACGTGGTGGATTCGACCGGGCTGGTGGACACGACGTCCTTTCGCGTGATGAGCACGACGCACCCGGACTTCGCTCTGGCGGTGCAGCTGGCGCTGCCGGCCATGCGGTTCCGGCCCGCCTTCCAGCAGGGACATCCGGTGCGCCAGCTGGTGCAACAAACCTTTCGTTTCCGTATCACCCGAACCGACAGCATCCGCGCCCCCAACGACTTGCCGCCCGCGGCGTGACGAGCATCGACCTCAACGCCGATCTGGGCGAGAGCTTCGGTCGCTACGAGCTCCCCGGCGAGGAGGAACTGCTCTCGCTGGTCACCTCGGCGAACGTCGCCTGCGGGTTCCACGCCGGGGATCCGATGGTCATGCAGCGGACGGTTTCGGCCGCGAGCGGGCGGGGCGTGACGATCGGGGCGCATCCGGGTTACCGCGATCTGCCCGGCTTCGGCCGCCGCGACCTCGGCGCGTCTCCCGCGGAAATCGCCGCCGACGTCATCTACCAGGTCGGCGCGCTGGACGCCTTTTGTCGCGCCGCAGGCTCCCGGGTGCGCTACGCCAAGCTCCACGGGGCGATGTATCACCGCGCCGCGCGGGATCGCGAGGTCGCCAAGACGGTGGCGTTCGCCCTGCGGCAGCTCGACAACGAACTAGTGGTGCTGGGGCCGGAGGGCAGCGCGCTGTTGCAGGCCGCCGCGGAAACCGGGCTGGATGTAGCACGCGAGGCCTTCGTCGACCGGGCCTACTTGCCCGATGGACAGCTGGTGCCGCGGGGCACGCCCGGCGCGGTGCTGGATGACGCGGAAGCCGTGGCCGAACGAGCGCTCCGCATGGTGCAGGATCACTACGTCGTGGCGATTGACGGGACCCGCTGCATCATCCGGGCGGACTCCATCTGCGTGCACGGGGACGGTCCCAAGGCGGTCGCGATCGTGCGCGCGGTGCGCCGGCGCTTCGACGAGGAAGGCATCACGCTCGCCCCGTTCGTGAAGTGAGCCTGCCGGCGCCCACGGTCCACCCGCTGGGTGAGGGGGCCTGGACCGTCGCACTGGGCGAGCACGTCGATCCCGCGATTCACGAACGGGTGCTGGCGCTGGCGGCGCAAGTCGCGCGGGCGGAGCTCCCGTTCGTGCAGGAGATCGTGCCCGCCTACGCCGCGCTGAGCGTGTTCTTCGATCCCTTGCGCGCCGATGCGGAGGCGATCCGGGAGCAGCTGACCGCGCTCGCCGCCGAACCGCTTCCGACCCCCGGACCCGCCGAGCTGCCGACCGCCCGACTCGTTACGGTCCCAGTGCGCTACGACGGCCCCGACCTGGAGGAAGTCGCGGCGCGGACGGGCCTAACCCGCGCGGAGGTCGTCCGCCGGCATACTTCCCGGGAATACCGGGTCTACCTGCTAGGCTTCGCGCCCGGCTTCGCGTATCTGGGCGAGCTGGATCCGGCGCTGGTGTTGCCGCGTCGCCGGGAGCCGCGTACCCGGGTGGCCGCCGGTTCGGTGGCGATCGCAGGCGCTCAGACCGCGGTCTATCCGCTCGCGACTCCGGGAGGCTGGCATCTGCTCGGCAGTACCGCCACGCGGATGTTCGATCCACAGCGAGATCCTCCCGCGCTGCTCCAGCCCGGCGATCGGGTGCGCTTCGAGGCCATCGAGTGATCGAGATCGTCCAAGCCCCACCGTATGCGGCCGTACAGGATCACGGGTTCACCCGGGGGCGCTCCTGGGGTCTACCACCAGCGGGAGCCATGGACCCAATGCTCCTCGATCTGGCGAACTGTCTGGCTGGCGCTCCATCCGGCGCTGCGGCCATCGAATGGGCGCTCGGCAGCGGAGCTATCCGCTCCGATATCCCAGTACGGATAGCGGTCGTCGGTCCGGCGGCGCTGTGGCTCGACGATCAGCCCGTCACCCGATGCACGCTCGCCTGCACGGTGCCGGCGGGCGTCACGCTCTCCATCGTGCCGGGAGCGCACCACCGCTTCAGTTACCTGGCGATCGCCGGAGGAATCGCGGTTCCCGAGATTCTGGGAAGCCGGTCCACCTATTTGCCCGGCGCCCTGGGCGGCCAGCACGGCCGTTGTCTCCGGGCCGGTGACCGGTTGGAGGCAGGCAGCGACGTCCGGCCGCATCCGGAGATCGAGATCACGCCGACAGGCCGCAGCGAAGCAGCTGAAGACGACGTGACCATCCGGGTGACCCGGGGGCCGCAATGGGCACGGTTCGACCGGCATGCGCGTGAGGCGTTCTTCGCCGCGAGGTTCACCGTCGCCCCTGCGTCCGACCGGATGGGTTATCGGCTGAACGGGCCGCTGATCCGATCGATGGAGACGGCGACGCTACCGTCCGAAGCCGCGTGCGTCGGCGCCGTGCAGATTCCGGACGGTGGGGAGCCGATCGTGTTGATGCCCGACGGGCCCACGGTGGGCGGCTACGCGAAACTGGCGGTGGTGCTCCAGGCTGATCTCCGCCGCCTGGCACAATGCGGTCCGGGGCGAGGCATCCGTTTCCAGGAAGTCTCCCTCGAAGCCGCCCGGGCATGTTATTCTCTGTTTCGATGAGCGCCCCGGTCGCCGCATACCTGCGTCACCACTTCCGGCACTTCAACGCCGCGGCGCTGATCGACGCCGCCGACGGTTGGCGCCGTCATCTCGACGGAGGCGGCCAGATGCTGCTCACCGTCGCTGGCGCGATGAGCACCGCCGAGCTGGGCTTGTCGCTCGCGGAGCTGATCCGGCGGAAGAAGGTGCACGCGATCAGCTGCACAGGGGCCAACCTCGAGGAAGATGTCTTCAACCTGGTGGCCCATGACCACTACGTGCGGATCCCGAACTACCGTGATCTCACGCCGCAAGAGGAAGGCGGCTTGCTGGCGCGGCATCTCAACCGGGTAACCGATACCTGTATTCCCGAAATGGAGGCGATGCGCCGCATCGAAGGCGCGGTGCTCGAGGAGTGGGTCGCCGCCGACCAGCGGAGCGAGCGGCTGTTTCCGCACCAGTTCATGTACCGAATCCTGCAAAGCGGAGTGCTCGCGGACAGCTATCAGATCGACCCCAAGGACAGCTGGATGGTCGCCGCGGCCGAACGCGATCTCCCGATGTTCGTTCCCGGCTGGGAGGATTCGACGCTGGGCAATATGTACTCCGGCCACTGCATCGAGGGGCACGTCAAGAACGTCCATACCGTGCGCACCGGGATCGAATACA
>DASYTT010000044.1:0-39484 GCA_036002045.1 Gemmatimonadales bacterium | reverse complement strand
GACCGGGAAGTCACGAGCCGCAGGCGAGTGACGGCGGCGAAAGCATGGCGGACTGATGAAAGCAAAGCGGGCCGCGTAGGCCCGCTTTCGCTGAGTCGGGACGGCGGGATTTGAACCCGCGACCCCCTGAACCCCATTCAGGTGCGCTACCGGACTGCGCTACGTCCCGTCGACTCCGTGTATCCGGGCCGGTAACATAGCCGGGCTCCAGAGCTCTGGCTACTCAGACCCGCCGGAAATACGTCGAGAATTCCTCAGCGCCCGCATCGCTAGGTGGGGCTTCGGTCTCCCCGGCGCCATGCGCCTGCGCCCACTCCAGAAAACCGGCAGGCGCGTGTCGAACCCCGTTAAGCAGCAGATAGCTCACGGATCGGATTGATTGCCAGCCCCGCAATTCGGCGAGATCGGCCATCCGGAGGTCCGCGGTCCCGAGCTGCGCCTCGCTCAGATCGGCGCCCTTGAGAAACGCACCTTGGAGATTCGCGCCAGTCAAATTGATGCCGGTCAGGTTCGCGCCCTCGAGGTTCGCTGCCTGGAGGTTCGCTCCCCTTAGGTTTGCCTCCTGTAAGCTCGCCCGGCTCAGCATCGCACCCGGAAGCTCGATGCCCTCCAGCCACGCGCCATCCAGCCGGACGCCAGACAGCGAAACGGCGTTGCGATTGAGATCCTGCAACGCGTCGATCCGCCCTCCACTGCCTCCCTTGCCCTGGGCGCTGTTGATCACGGTCCAGGCTTGATAGTTCGCTGCCTTGAGCGCAAGCGCGGCTGCCGCCGCTTCGGCACCCCGGCGCTCGGTGCGACGTGCCCAGAGCTGGTAGGCGGCAAAAAGCAAAGCCAGCAGCTCCGCACTGGCCCAGGCCTGTTGCAGCCAGAACGCCCAGCGAGGGACCTGGGAGTGGCCGGTCGAATCTGCAGGAGCGGACACGCCCGGCGCCGGACCCCTCTGGGACAGCGCGAGCCGAAGGGTCAGGCTGAGCAAGACGATTGCCAAAAGGCCGAGTGCGGCGGGACGCGACCAGCGGCGCAGGTGCATCCAGGGATACTACGGAAGCGCCGGATGGCTCGCCAGAGGAAGCCAGCGGCTATCTTCCGGCATGACCTCCGCACCGTCTACCGGCGCGCGGCCGACCCTTCGCATCGCGTACATCACCAAGACCCCCCTCCCGAGCACCGACGCGGCGACGATCCAGATCATCCAAACCGCCTCGGCCCTCGCGCGGGCAGGTGCCAGCCTCGACCTTTTCTTTCCCATGGGCGAGGGTGAGCGCCGCCGGCCGCTCGAAGCGCTTCGCGCCCGGCTCTCCGAGCACTATGGGGCCGAGCTCGACTTCGGGCTCCGCCAGCTGCGCTACAGCTCTCGCGCCCTGCATGCCGTCAAGGCCGGACTCGCCGCGGCGAGCGACGGTTACGACGTCCTGCACACCCGCGATGTGCAGAATGTCCTCCTGGGCCTGGCCACGGGCTGCCGGGTGGTCTATGAGAGCTACCGCACGCCGGAGGGCAACACTCCGATCGTAAAGTCGCTGCTCCGTCGCGCCTTCGGCCATCCGAGGTTTCTGGGCCAGATCATCCATTCGCGTTTTGCGCGCGAACGCCATCTCGAGGCGGGCTATCCCGGCCAGAAGCTCCGCACCATCTACAACGGCTTTGATCCCGCAGCCTTCGCGACGGAACGCTCTCCCTCCGAGGCCCGCCGCCTGCTCGGGCTCCCTGAGCGGGTTACTGTTGTGTATGCGGGGCGAATCGCGCCGCTCAAACGCATCGATTTGCTGCTTGCGGCAGCCCGGGCAACGCCGGAGCTCTCCTGGGTGCTGGCCGGCGCGAACGAAAGTGCCGAGGCACGGCCGTTCGCGGCCCAGGGCGCGGCACTGCCCAACGTCGCTTTCCTCGGGTATCTGCCCGGCCCGGCCCTGACTCCGGCCTTGCAGGCTGCCGACATCCTGGTCATTCCTCCGAGCGCCGAGCCGCTGGAGCGCTACGGCACCACGGTACTACCGCTCAAGATCTTTCAGTATCTCGCCGCCGGCCGGCCTCTCGTGGTGGGAGACGTGCCGGATACTGCCGAGCTCCTGGAGGAGGGAGCCGCTTGCCTTCGGGTAGCTCCGGAACAGATCGACCCCTTCATTGCAGCCATCCGTGCTCTGGCGACGGATCCGGAGCGCCGCGGGCAGATGGGCGAGACTGCCAGCACGCTGGCCCAGGGTCTGACCTGGGATGCCCGAGCCCGCCAGATCATCACCTACCTGAGCGAACGCCTGGACGCGATCGGCTACCGGTGACCGCTGCAGCGCCGCTTGCCGGTTGGGTCCCGCTGGCTTCCTGAGTGCTGCCGCTCTCGGTGATCCACTACTCGCGCGAAGATCCCCGCGGCTCGATCGGGGGGGTGCAGAGCTTCGCCCGGAATCTCAAGCGACTGTTTGCCGAGGTGCGCTATCTGACCCCGCGCTCCCCCAACCTTCGCGCTGCGCTGCAGAGCCGGGTCCCGATCATCTGTGACAATCAGCTCGTGCTGGACTGGCCGCCGGAGCATCCGGTCATCGGTTTCCAGCATGGAGTAGCGGCCGTGAAGTTCCAGGCCACCAGATCGCTCGGGCACTGGCGGCTCGCGCGGGCTCAGCGGCGCGCCGCCTCACGCCCTAATACGCTGTGGGTCGCCTGTGCCCGCTGGATCGCGGACGCCTTCGCGGCCCTCCATGGCAACGGCGCGGCGCACATCATCTACCACCCGGTGGACACGGCGCGCTTCGACGGCCGCCTGGCGGACCCCGATTCCCGCCTGCTGCTGCACGACGCCCGGACCCCCCACAAGGGGCGCCAGCTCATCGAGCGGCTCCAGCCGGCGTTTCCAGAGTGGCGCCTCGAGCCACTGGCCTGCCCGCCCGAGGCCGTGCCCGAGCGAATGCGCCACGCGAGGGCGTTCCTCCATTTGAGCCGCTACGAAGGCAACAGCCTGGTGTGCTGCGAAGCGATGGCGATGGACCTGCCCTGCTGCTTCAGCCGAGTCGGCCTGCTGCGCGATCCGGGCGGCCCGACCGAGGTCTGGACACTGGACCCCGCGTTGCTGCGGGGGAATCCGGCAGGACTCGTGGGTGAGGTCGCGCGCTTCCTGGAATCACTCGAGTGGCGCCGCTATCACCCGCGTCCCTGGATCCTGGCGCATGCGACCCTGGAGCGCGCGGAGCTTGGCTGGCGTACTGTGCTGCTGGACTTCCAGGCGCGCTCGCAGTGGGATCTCGGCCTGGGCGAAGGTGGGCCTAGTGCCGCCGATAGAGGGTGATGGCACCACGCTGCTGGCGTCCTTCATCCCCCACGATCAGAATGCCATCCTTGGTGATCGCCAGCCCCTCGGGCTGGGTATGCCGGCCGGGGAGCGGGCCGGCGGAGACCACCTCACCCTGCGGGGTAAGCTCGACCAGGGCCTTTTCCGGCGAGGCGACGAGCACATAGTTGCCGCTGGATGGATCGACGGAAATATCGGTAGGATGGAAGCCCTTCCAGTTGCGGGACCCGATGATTCGGTTGAGCGGCACCTTGAACTCCGAGAGCCGCGCAGCGCTCCCACCCACAAGCTTCCAGCGATAGATCACCAGAAAGCCCCGCAGGCTCTTCTTGCCCACCGTCTTGCAGGCGAGCAGCAGGGAGTTGCTGGCCGCCTCGAACGCCACCCCTTCGAACTCGCACTCCTGCCCCAGATGGGTATCGTGCACCGCATACCTGACCCGCGCGCCGTCGGCTCCTTCGCGGAACTCGTAAAGCTTGCCATTGCTCGCCAGGAGATAGATCGCGTTGCCCGCGACGGTAATACCCTCGAAATCGGCACGCACCGGCGGCGACCCGACCAGGAACTGCTTGAGCACGGTGCCGCGGCGATAATCGATCTCCACCACCCGGCCCTGCTCGTCGCCGTGGGCGAGCAGCCGGTCGTTCGGCGTGATGGCTAGTCCGGAAACCTCCGACAGGCTCTGGGGAAGCAGCCAGCGCGCCACCGGCTCGTCCTTCGTTTTCCCGCTGTCAGGCAGGGCCAAGGCCCGCTCAAACCGGTCCACTCTTGCGCTGAGTTTGGAGCTATCGGGTTTGGCGGGGCCTTTGGCTCCGCCGGGACGGCAGGCGACCGCCAGCGCGATGCAGAGCGCCAGTGCGGCCGCGCGCCAGCGGACGAAGCTATTTCCCATCCTTGGCGAGCGAGGCGCCCAGCTCGACCTCCACGGATTCCACCACGTCCCCCGCCTCCGCCCGGATCGCCGTCACCAGCTCATCCTCGGTAGCGGACTTGCGCAGCCGGAGGAGATAATAGAGCTCGGAGGGTTTCCCATCATTGTTGACTACTTCATCCAGCTGCCAGCGCTTGACCGTGTCGTCGAGAATAGGTTCGATCTTCTTTTGGGCCGCGGTGACATCGCGGGTGGTGAGCGCGAGCACCGAATTGTAGCGGGGCTTGTTCCCCCCGCTGCCAACCAGCGAACGCACCCGGTCGAAGCGCTCTTCCAGCTGCTCCACCTTCTTGGGCGTGAGAGCGACCACGAGGTCCCGGTCGGGGACCTTTTGCTCGGCGGTCTGCCGGGCCAGCTCGCCTAAGGGCTCGGCCCATTGTGAAGCCGCCGTTGGTTCCAGCACGTTGCTGCGGCCGAAGTCGTAACGCCAGGTCAGCAGCAGCACGAAGTTGAAGATGACAGAGAGCAGCGCCGCCACCGTCATCTGCTGGACACCCGCGGCGAACCCGACTCCGATGGCCAGGAAGACAAAGGTGATCTCGCGGGCGTCGCTCAGGGTAGTCCGGAAACGGACTCCCGCCACGACACCGGCCAGGCTGAAGGCCAGCGCCAGACTGTTGCGCACGATCAGGATGATGCCCGCCACCACGATCGGCAGAATGATCAGGGTCTGCACCACCGACTGATTGAGACCCTTGGAGCGCTGCACCGACATGTAGACCCAGGAGGTGGGCAGCATCAGGATCAGGGTGCCGACCAGGATCAGGGCGGTGGTAATGGCGAGCTCGAGCCGCGGCGGCAGCCCGATCTCCGGAAGCTCGAACTGCTGGTTACTGGAAAGCCCGTCTTGCAGGACCTGGGTGCCGCGGGTGATCTCCTCCAGGCGCTCGCCGGAGAACAGCAGCTTGTCCACGACGGGAAAGACGTACATGATCACGGCCATGAGGATTGCCACAACGACGTAATAGGCGATGAGCCGGCGCATCGGCCGCTCGGAGCCCAGCGTGAAAAAGTCGATCAGCCGCTTGATGATGACCACGTTCAGCCTCGCTTCAGCCTGACTCGAAGGAGACGACCCCTCAGCGCGTCAGCAGCACGAAAACCAGGGCGGCCACCGCCAGAGCCGCCGTGACCCCCAGCAGCAGGATGAGCCGGCGTTGGCTCGCGGGAGCCGAGGAGGGAGGAACCGGCGCGGATACGGGGGGCGCGGCGCTGGGGGCTTCCCGCGTGCTGCCGGGCATTGATCGCTCCAGGGTTTCCGCCGCCGCCACCAGGCGCAAGGCCCCGAGCATCTCCTCGGCCGTCTGATAGCGTCCCCCAGGATCCTTCACCAGCGCCTTCCCGAGGATGGGGTCCAGCGAGGCGGGCGCCTCGGGCCGGAATTCCCGCACCGAGGGCGGGGGGGATAGCAGGTGCTGCTGAATCACCTTGCCGATCGAGACCCCGACGAAGGGTGGGCGGCCCGCGATCATCTCGAACAGCACACAGCCGAGGCCATACAGATCGCTGCGGTGATCGATATTGTCGAGCCCCTGGGCCTGCTCGGGACTCATGTACGGGGGAGTGCCCAGAGGAATGCCGACCGCCGTGATGGCTCGCTGCCCCTCGCTCAGTGCGCGCGCGATCCCGAAGTCTGCCACGATCGCATGGCCCGCCGAGAACAGGATGTTTTCCGGCTTGATGTCCCGGTGCACCACCCCCCGCGAATGGGCGTAGGCGAGTGCGCTACACACTTCGATGGACACATCGATCGCCGTCTCCACGGCAAGTTGCTTCTCCCAGAGCAGCCGGTCGCGCAGGCTTTCCCCCTCAACATGAGGCATCACGTAGTAGCAGAGCCCTTCTTCTGCCCCCGAATCGAACAAGCCGAGGATATTGGGGTGCTGCAGCTTCGCGGTGATCTGGATTTCCCGCAGGAAGCGCTCCGCGGTCAGCGAGGTGGTGATCTCCGGCTGCAGCAGCTTGATCGCCACGGTCCGGCCATGGCGGAGGTCCCGGGCCAGGTAAACCGTCGCCATGCCGCCGCGACCGAGCTCGCGCTCGATGGCATAACGGCCTTCCAGCAATGCCTGGAACCGCTGCAGCAGAGGATCGTTCACGCAAACAGCCGTTCGTGGAGGTGAGGATTCCCGGGACCCGGACGTCCGCGCCGCAGGTACGTCCCGTCGGGACCCAGCAGCCAGGAGGAAGGCTCTCCCAGCAGCGCCGTGAGCACGGCATCCAGTCGCGCGGCCAGAGCGGGCGCCTGCACTGGCGTCACCACCTCGACCCGGCGTCTCAGGTTACGCGGCCGCCAGTCCGCTGATCCGATAAGATACTCCGCCTGGCCGCCATTGCCGAAATGATAGATCCGGCCGTGTTCCAGAAAGCGGCCCAGCACGCTCTGCACCCGGATGTGCTCCGAGAGCCCGCGGACGCCGGGCCGGAGCACGCAGAGGGTGCGAACCACCAGGTCCACCTCGACACCAGCCGCCGAGGCGCGATACAGGGCGGCGACGATCTCGGGGTCCTCGAGCCCGTTGAGCTGGGCCCGGATCAGCCCGCCACGTCCCGCAGCCGCGTGCTGGATCTCCCGGTCGATCCGGGCCAGCAGTCCGGTGAGCAGCGTGGCCGGAGCTACCAGCAGGCGCCGGTAATTGGACCCGGGCGCTCGGGACGACCCGGTCAGCTGATTGAAGACGTCGGTCAGGTCCGCGGTGATCTCCGGATCCGCGGTGAGCAATCCGTAGTCGGTGTAGAAGCGTGCCGTTTCGGCGTTGTAGTTGGCCGTGCTGAGGTGACCATAGCGGCGCAGGCCCTGTTCGGTCCGGCGGATTACCAGGGCCACCTTCGCATGGATCTTGAGCCCCACCAGACCGTAGATCACCTGGGCGCCTGCTGCTTCGAGGCGACGAACCCAATCCACGTTGCGGGCCTCGTCGAAGCGCGCCTTGAGCTCGACGAAGACCGCCACGTCTTTGCCCTTCTCCAGCGCCCGCAGCAGCGCATCCACCACGGAGGAGCGGTCGCCGACCCGATACAGGGTCAGCTTCATAGCGACCACGTCGGGATCGTTCGCGGCTTCCTCCAGAAAGCGGCCGACCGTCGAGGCGAAATCCTCATAGGGATGATGCAGCAGGAGGTCACCCCGATCGATCAGGTCGAAGATGCTGGTCTCGGCAGGAAAGGGGCGTCGGGGCTGCACCCGCGGGAACGCCTGGTCCGCGGGGAGTCGTGCGGCCAGATCCCTGAGCGCCGAGAGGTCGAGGGGCGGGTCGACTTCGTAGAAATCCTCGGGTCCCAGCACCGCCGTGACGCCGCGCCGTTCGAAGCGCAGCTCGCGGAGAATCATCTCGCGCACGCGCTCGGGCAGCGCCCGCTCCCCCTCGATGCGAACCGGAGCGTGCGCCGGTCGCCGTTTCACTTCTTCCTCGACGGCTTGGAGCAGATCGCCGGCTTCCTCGTCGTTGACGTCGAGATCCGCGGCGCGGGTGATCCGGAAGAGCCAGGCGCCCTCGACCGGTCGGTCGGGGTAAAACGCCTGGATATTGGCTCGCACGACGTCCTCGATCGGGACGAGATCAGTACTCCCCGGAATGGTGAGGAAACGTTCGAGTCGCGTCTTGAGCGGCAGGGAGGCAAAGTGGGCGGGCCCGGTGCGCACGTCCTGGACGACGACCGCGAAAGTGAGCACGAGCTGGGGAATCAGTGGGAAGGGATGCCCCGGCGACAGGGTGACCGCTCGAGGGGTCAGCGCGGGCAGCAGCTGGGCATTGAAATGAGCCGTGAGCGCGTCCCGTTCCGGTGGCGTGAGCTCATCCCAGCTGCGCAGCACCACCCCACGCTCGCGGGCAGCGAGCAGGCACTCTCGCGCGCAGACCGCCAGCCGGGCGAGCAGCGGCGGAACGCGAGCGCCGATCACGTCCAGCTGCTCCCGCACGGTGAGGCCATCCAGGCTGCGTGCCGTCACCCCGCCGAGCAGGGCCTGCTTGAGCGCACCCACGCGGACCGCGAAGAACTCATCGAGGTTGGAGCTCACGATCGCCAGAAAGCGCAGCCGCTCCGCGAGCGGAGTGCCGGGCTCTTCCGCCATTTCGAGCACGCGCTCCTGAAACGCCAGCTGTGCCAGCTCGGGGTTGAGGTAATGCTCGGGCGGGAGCGTGTTGCTGGCCCGGGCCGGCGCAACTCGATGCCGGCTGACGGGTGTGCTGCGCGGGGCACGAGGCCTCTCGGGCTCGACACCCCGCGCGGCCGCTACGCGCGCGGGCACTGCCAGCACTCCGGAGCGCGTGGCTACCGCAAGCGCGGCCAGCGTCTCGGGAGCCCGCATCCGCGGCGTGCCGATCCCCGCTACCGCCTCGCCGGCTTCCAGCCACTTGAGCTGGGAAGCCGCTGCGTCTCCGTCGCTGCGGAGCCGCCGAGCCACCCAGACTTCGATGGCGTCCCGGTCTTCGCTGGCGGCAAGGGAGCCGAGCAACGAGAGGGTGCCGACTCCGCTACCGGTGACGTCCTGGAGCAGATGCCGGGCCGCCTCTTCCCCGCTACCCGCCGCGACGGGCAGCGCCTGTTTCCCCTCGTGCTCCAGAAAGCCTACTCGTCCCTCATCGAGCGCCAGCAGCACGACCGCGGCCTGGGAGGAGAACATCCGGGCCGCCGATTCCGCCACCATCACCTCGGCCAATTGCGCGGCCCGCTCGTGTCGCGGCAGCAGCAGGGGCCGGAGGCCATGGGTGCGCTCCAGCTCGAGGGCGACTCGCTCCAGGCGAGGCAACCCGGCCGAGAGACGGCGGACCTGGAGCTCCTCGAAGGTGCGGGTCAAACCGCCATGCCGAACGGTACAGGCATCGTACAGGAAATCGAAGCGTGGCTGCCGCCGGAACCAGCCGTTGCTCGCGGTCCTGCTCCAGCGCTCGACCTCCAGCTCGATGCGCGGACGCAACAGACTCGGATCGACCAGGCCAGCGAGCCGCCGGGCCGGTTCGGAGCTGCCGGCCAGCGCTTCGCGCGGATCCAGCTCGGGCACCTCGGATTCGAACCGCTCGACCGACCTGGCGGGGTTTCCCCCGAGGAACAGAGTCAGAAAGCGCCGGTCGTCCGCGCGAATCCGCAGCCGGCAGGACACCCCGCGCGCCAGCAGGACCCGGTCGCTCGTGTCGAGGTAGATATCGCGGTGGAAGATTCGGGAGGGGGCCGAGCTGCGCAGCGCGAGCGGGAGGGGCGCGTCACGCAGCGCCGCGAGTGCCTCCAGACCCGCGACGTCGCAACGGAATTGCGACTCGGCGGCCATCAGGCATCACGCACGTCGATCGTCACCACTTTGGGTAGGACGCTCCGGCGCATCGCCTCGACGACGAGCGTGCTGGGAATACTTTTCTTGAATTTGACCTTGTATTGCGCCATGGCCCGCCCGCCGTCTCCCGCACCTGCCTTCTCGAACTCCCAGCGCTTGGTCTGGCCGGCGAGGATCTGCTCGATCGCCTGCCGAATGGCCGTGGCGTCGTCGGGCTGCATCATGATCCGCAGCATGGAATCGAACTTGGGCTTCTTCTCTTCGTCTTCTGGACCGGCCGCAGCCTCTCCATCGACATCGAGATCGACCACGGCCTTGCGGCTGCGCTCGGTCGCGCGCTCAGCGATCGCCTGCAGCTGATCGGGGGTCATGGACCGGAGCAGCTGCTTGTCCACCAGATTCAGGAAATCGGTCCGGGGCGCGCCGGAAGCCTTGACGCGATCGAGCCGCTTCTGGGCGATGCCGGCCTCGAGGGCGGCAGGCATACGGCCGAAATCGAACTTCCACGCATACAGCACCACGAGATTGAAAAACATCGAGATAGCCGCCGCCACGGAGAGCACCTGCACTCCCGCCGCCAGCCCGACGGCAATGGCCACGAAGATGTAGATGGCATCCTTGGGATCTTCGAGCCGGTTGCGGAAGCTCACCGCACCGACGACTCCACCCAATCCGAACGCCAGCGCCACATTGTGCTGCACCAGCATCAGCACGCCGGCAACCACCACGGGCAGAAAGATCAAGGTCTGCACCGTGGACTGGTTGAAGCCCTTGCGCGAGCGGGTGAGGATGAAGACCCAGGCCACCGGAACCATCAACAGTACCCCACCCAGCATCATGATCACCGAATCGACCGCCACGTCGATGGGGGCGAGATCGAGCTGCTGTGCTTCCCCTTGCTGGGGTGCCTCGGTCAGCACCTCGCCGCTCTTCATTCCCTTGACGGACGCCTGGAACTGCTCGGTTGAAAAGACGCCCTGGAGGGTGGGTCGCACTTGGTACAGCACCGCCACCGCCGCGGCGAGCAGCGCGTAGTAAGCGAAGATCTTGAGCACTTGGTGGCGGTCGAACCATGCTAAGAAGCTGACGCGCGGCTTCTCCATCACGGCCTCATGGCTGGGAATTGGTATACCATAAACATAATGCCTTGGTGAGAGACCGCTCCCTCAGCTAGTAAGGAAACCCGAAGCCGACGATGAGCCGGGTGCCCTCTTTGTCCTTGGTCGGCTTCCCGGCGCCGACAAAGGCGACCTGATCGCGCGTGAGGAAGGTGAACCAGATGCCGCCTCCGAACGAGCTGTGCCACTCATCGGAGCTCTCTCCCTCGAGATACACCCGCCCGCCGTCCACGAAGCCGAAGATGCCCTGCTGTCCGGGAATGATCAGCTTGAGCCGGCTGAGCGGAATGCGGAGGTCGGCTGAGCCGTACACAGCCGCATCTCCGGCAAAGCGATCGGGGCGATACCCGCGGAGCGTGTGCAGTCCGCCCAGCGTGGGCGCCAGGAAGTACGGCAGCTTGCCCCAGGTCTTCACGCCACCGGCCATGAGGTTGAGCGATGGCCTCCAGCGCCCTTGCGGCGCCAGGTTGATTGAACCTTCACCCCCGACCCGGGCGATGGCCTCGTCCGCATCCCATAGCTTGGGATAGCCGGTGGCCTCGAGCTTCAGCGCGGCGCCCTTGCTGGCGAATCGCGGGTAATCGCGTCCATCGAGTTGCAGCGCCAGCCGCGCTCCGACCAGGCCGAACTCCCCGGTGCCGTAGGGGGCGTCTTCGCCGATGAAGCGGTCCGAGTTGGGTCGCTTCGAGAGATCGGTCTGGGACCAGCGAACGATCGGTCCGAGACTGAGCTCTCCCCGTCTTCCAAGACTCCTCCCCAGCTTCAGCTCTCCGGCGAGCTCGTTCCGAGTCACCCGGTGGAAGGACACGCTGCCCGACGGAACGGTCTCGTTGCCGAAGCCGTACCAGCGCAGCGTCTCGATCCCGCTGCCCATCCCCTCCAATGCGTAGAACGCCCGGGAGTTTTCGAACCTGCGCTTGATGCCGAGCGTGGCGCGGCCCGAGCGCTTCCCGCTGGCGAGTTCCAGCCGATAGCTGAGCCGGGTCGAGTAGGGCGCGCGGCGGAAGGCGAACCAGTCCGTGAATCCGCCGTAGCCCACAATGAAACCTATGTCGTAGGCCCAGCCGGCACTCGGAAAGAGCACCGTCTTCCGGCCCCAGTCGCGGGGGGGCAGCGCGTTGGCTGGCACGCTGTCCTGCTTCCGTTGCCAGGCCGGAAGGTCAGGCTTCCAGTGCCATTCCCTCGTGTTGATTCCCGCCCCCTGGGCGCGATTCTGGCCGCGCTCATCGTACAGGTGAATCCCGGCCGACCGGTTCACGGTGTACACGTCGTTCCCTCCCCCGCCCACGACGCGCACCCGGGGCGAGGCGCGACCACTGCCCTGGACGCGGAGCGCATCGCCACCGCCCTCCAGGTAAATCCGGATCTCCTGGGTTTCGGACGCCGGGAATCGGCGGCGAAAATACTCTTTGCCATCGGCGCTGAGCGTGACGACGGTCGCATCGGCCTGCCGGTCCACCACCGCCAGGTCCTCCTTGTCGCTCCCGTACACCTCTGCCTGATGCGCCAGCATCCGGTAGTACTTGTCCACCATTCGTTCCA
This sequence comes from Gemmatimonadales bacterium, assembly GCA_036002045.1. Classification (GTDB taxonomy): domain Bacteria; phylum Gemmatimonadota; class Gemmatimonadetes; order Gemmatimonadales; family GWC2-71-9; genus JABFSM01. The sequence goes on along the minus strand of DASYTT010000044.1, from coordinate 27,344 downwards.
GCTGGTCGCGCCGCTCACGTAAAGCCCGCTCCAGCCGCGCTCCCTCCAGGCGAAGGAACTCCGGTGGCTGCGCCCGAGCTGCCTTGGTGATGGCGGCATCGGTCAGACGCGCCTTAAGGACGCGGGCGACGCTGTCCCATGCGGGCCGCTCGAGCTGCGCCAGGAAGCGCCGGTCGAGATCACGCCCGTTCCACGTGCTGCCGACCATATCGTCGTACTCACCGCCGAAATTGATCAGCTTGGGCTCGATCCGCCGAGCCTGGGAAAGCAGGAAACCGTCGTAGCGCACGAAGGCCTGGTCGCGGTCGCGCGGAATAGGCAGCCAGCGCCGGTTCCCCGCCGTGTCCACCAGCGCCCAGCGCCATTGGTCGGCGTGCCGGTCCCAGTCTCCCACAAAGACATCCATCAGCCGGGCGAGCAGAAACTCTCGAGCATCGACCTTCACCCAGGGCTCCTCGTCCAGCTTCTTGAAGAGGTCCTCGGTCCCGACGATGTCGCTGGCCCCGCCAAAGGTTTCGCCTCCGTCGATCTGCTTGGGCCGCTCTTCGATCGTTCCCAGCAAACCGGCGAATTCTTTCCGGTATTCCCCCAGCGCAGGATCGTCGGACATTTGAACTATTTGGGGTGTGGGATGCAGCACGCCGGCTGCCTGCAGCAACGGAGGCATGACCACGTACCCCCCAGGGTGCGTGGCGCTGATCTGATCCTGGAAGATCTCTCTCGCGATGGTTTCCCGGAGGTCCGGTGGCAGGACCGGAGTCGGGTCCTTGTCGATGGAACGAAACTGGAACTCTCGTCCGTCGGGGGCCGCCAGCCGAAGCGACTTCGTCTGCATGCCGCCACCGCGCTGAGTGGGTTTCAGCCCGCCGGCGTAGTCCTGGAGCTTGAGGACTGGGACGCGAATCGGAGTAGCCCAGAGCCGCCGGTAGTGCGGGCCGAAGAAGAAGCGGCGCAGCAGGCCGGCACTGTACTTCGCGTTAGGGGTCACCGTCACCGAGTCGCGCGGCGCATACTCCTGCGCATGAGTCGCTCGGGAAGCGATCACACTCACCAGGACTGCCGCGAATATGCTGGGCTTCAGGACGTGCATAGGGCCTCGCTACGGCTCAGTGATCCAGATGCCAAGTTCTTCCAGGAACCCTCGGGGCGGTTCGTAATCATGCACAGAGAGACGAACCCGGCCGCGCCGATCCACATCAACGCGAACGAAGCCTGGCCCGTGTGACGCGAAAAGTGTATTCCGCATCCAGCCGACGCCGCCATAGTGGTGGTCCATTCCCACGCCGCTCACGACTGTGTAGCGGGCTCCCGGGCCGCGCAAGACCTGCAGATTATGATCGTGCCCCGCAGCATACAGCAGCGGCGGATGCGGAGCCATGGCACGCAGCAGCTGGCGCCGCATGTGCCGGTTAGCCCGGGCGTTGAGGTCTTGCGCATACCCGAAAAGACCCTCTTTGCGAGCCGACGGATAGAGCGAGCCCAGCAGCGGGAGCGGTATCCAGAGGTATGGCTTGAAAGCGGTGAGCGGGAAGATATGGGTCTTGAGCGAAAAATACCCGCCGTGCTCTCCCTTGGTCGCCAGCGGATTGTGGCCGGCAACGATCACATGGCGCCGGCCGGTATCCGCGAGGACCTGAGCGAGCCGCTTGACGACCAGCTCCTCACTGTATTCCACGCAGGTGGAGACCGAGTCCCGGGCCTTGGGAAAATCCGCCCGCTGCAGCCACCACTGGGTATCGAGCAATGCCAGCCGAATATGCTGCCCGACTTCCACAACCTCCGGGCCCGGGCAGCCCATTCGAGGCACCTGAACTGCGAGACCCTTGCCGCGCTCCCGGATGAAGATCTCCGAGCGCCGCACCGCGTCCCAGCCCTCCTTACCCATCCGGAACCAGTCATGGTTGCCGGGAATGAAAAGGGCGCGGATCCCGCTCTTGCGGGCGACGTCGATTTGCCGATCGAGCCGGCGCTCCATCTCGGGCCGCTCGGGGTCCTCCGGAACCGGCATGCCGCGAGGATAGAGGTTGTCCCCCAGAAAAACGATCGCGCTGGCGCGTGGCGCCGCGGTGGCCTGGCGCTCCAGCTCCAGGAGCACCGGATCGTCCGCGGCGGCCTTGCCCGCGTCCCCGATCAGAAAAATCGAGGTAACGATCTCGGTAGGGGGAATCGCCGGGACGATGGGCGGTGGGACGTGCTTGGCGCATGCCGCGAGGACCACACTCGCCAGAGTGGTCCACTTCCGGCGCTCGGCAAGAAGAGTCATCAATGAATCCGGACTCCGATCACGTTGGGGCGGCCCGAGCCGCGGCCTGGACGGCCTAGCCGTGTGGACTAGGTTAGGGCCAGCGTCCCCTTGGCGGAAGGGCAGGGCAACGCCGCCGCCTTCACCCGCGTATCTCACCGGTACCTACCCTACACCTGGAGACAGTTAATGTCCGCACGATTCCTGACAGTGGCCGCCGTCCTGACGAGCTTCGCGCTTCACTCGGCGGTCGGACAGGCCAAGCCCAACTTCAGCGGCAGCTGGAAGCTCAACACCGAGAAGAGCGACCCCATGGGGGGCGGTGGCGGCGGCGGTGGCGGCGGGATGACGATGGGACTGCTGACCATCACCCAGACCGAAACCGAGCTGGTCACCGAGCAGCCCTTTGGCGACCAGGTCCGCAAGAGCACCTACTACCTCGATGGCCGCGAGAGTACCAACCCCGGTATGCGCGGGGGCGAGTCGAAGAGCAAGGCTCGCTGGGAAGGCAACTCGCTCGTGATCGAGACCACCTCGATGATGGGAGAGAATACCGTCACCAGCAAGACCGTTCGAACCTTGAGTGAAGACGGCAAGACGATGACCGTCGTTACGACACGCGGTGAAAACACCCGGAAAGCGGTTTACGATAAACAATAGGTGGTAGGTGGCAGGTGGCAGGTGACATCAACGGGGTTCGGCGCCTAGCGGCACCGAACCCCGTTTCTCTTCTGCAACCTGCCACCTGCCACCTGCCACCTGTAGCAAGAGCCACTGGTCGGATTTGAACCGACGACCGCTCGATTACGAATCGAGAGCTCTACCCCTGAGCTACAGTGGCGTTGCGAGGTCTGATGCCCTGGCGCGGATTCGAACCGCGACGCCTTTCGGCACTACCCCCTCAAGATAGCGTGTCTACCAGTTTCACCACCAGGGCGTGGCGCGCGCAACAGTATAGTAGTGGCGAAGTTACGGGTCAATGTCGGGCGCCCTGGCATTACGCGGTATGAGCGGGCTGCTTCCGGCTTGCCCAGACCGTAAAGTCTTGCCAATCTTCGACCGATGCGGGGGCTCCTGCAAACGCGCGGTCTCCCCCCCTAGCCCGTGTGGTTGCTCTTTCGGAGGCTCATCCGGGATGCACCGACTTTCCAGGTTTGCACTGAACGCAGCACTGGCCGTCGTCCCGACGATGCCACTGCTGGGGCAGCAGCCGCGCGACACGGCTCGGGTTGACTCGATTCCTCCTCGTCTGCTGGAGATCGTGGTCGAGGGTCGCAAGCCGCTCGCCACCATAGGCGGCTCGAGTGTGATTCAGCTTCGGATCGAATCACTCTCACTCCCCACCGCACCCTCCCTTGAGCAAGTACTCCGCACGCTGCCGATGCTGCATGTCCGCCGCAACTCCCGCGGCGAAACCGAAATTTCGGCGCGGGGATCCGAGTCCCGCCAGGTCGCCGTGCTGCTCGATGGGGTACCGCTGACGCTCGCCTGGGACGCCCGCGCGGACTTCTCCGTCATGCCGGCATCGGCGGTCCAGGAGATCGAATTCATCAGAGGGCTGTCGTCCATGCTCTATGGGCCCAACGTTCTGGGCGGAATCATCGAGCTCAGCGTGGGTCATTCAACCCACATGCCTTCCCGCGCGTCGGCACAACTCTCGGGAGGAGTCGATCACCTCGGTGGTTACGCCACGACCGCTTCTTTCGCAGCGCCAGTGCGCGGAAGCGCCGGCAACTGGCTGATTCGTGCCGGGGCGGAATACAGCGATTCCCCGGGCTTTTCCCTCCCGCGCGGGGTGTCCGAGCCGGTCCCCACACGGGACCATCTCCGGCTCAATACCGACTCCCGCACCGTGAGCGGATTCGCCGCGGCTCGCTTTCAAAGCACGCGCGGTCCCTGGTTGTCCTTTTCCGGGTCGTCGTCCAACACGGAACGGGGCATCGCGGCCGAGCTCGGAGTGCAGAACGCGCGGTTCTGGCGCTATCCCCACATCTCCCGCACCGTCGCGGTGCTTTCGGGCGGTACCGGGCAGCACCGCACGCCGTTCGGTGGGCTGGGCGATCTGGAAGCGAGTCTGGGAGTCGACTTCGGCCGAACCGACATCGATGCCTATACCTCACGTTCCTATAGCCAAACCAGCGGCTTCGAGGACGGGAAGGACCGCACCCTGACCCTGCGCCTTGTCGGCGATCACACCCTCGCCAGTCGAGTGGATCTGCGCGGTGCATTCACGCTCGCAGACATTCGCCACCACGAGTTCCTACCCGCTGGCGAGGCCCGCTATCGGCAGCAGCTGCTGAGCCTGGGCGGCGAGACGATCTGGCGACTGATGGAGAAGGAAAGCGGTGATGCGCTCCGGCTGAGCGTCGGGGGAGCCTACGACGTCGGCCACACTCCGGAGTCCGGCGGCCGCGAGCCACTTGGCACCTTGACAGAGTGGGGCGGACGCGCGGGACTCTCCCTCGAGCTCGACGACGGTCGCACGCTCTTCCATGGCGCTGTGAGTCGGCGCGGGCGCTTCCCGGCGCTGCGGGAGCTGTACTCGGGCGCGCTCAACCGATTTGCCCCGAATCCAGACCTCAAGCCCGAGAACCTGGTGGCGGCCGAGGCAGGGATTACCAAGCGGATCGGTAATGCGGAGCTACAGGCGGTGGGGTTCCGCCATCGGATGAACGACGCGGTGGTTCGGATCGTGCTCTCCGACGGACGCTTCATGCGCGTCAATCGCGATCGGCTCGACAGCTACGGCCTCGAGCTGCTCGCCTCGGTGCTCGTGGGTCGCCTCGCGCTCGGGAGCGACTTGATGCTGCAGTCGGTGAAGCTGACGGATCCCGCTGCCGGCACGACGAATCGGCCCGAGAATCTGCCCAAGGTGTTCGGCAGCATCTACGGCCGTGTTCCGGTCAAATGGGGAATCTCGGCGGCCGCGGAGGCTCGCTTCACCGGCAGTCAGTTCTGCATCGATCCAGGGACTGGCCTGGACACCAGGCTCGCGGGGGGCACCGTATTCAATGGCGAAGTGACCCGGCCCTGGCGTATCCGGTCATCCGTCAGCGGTCTGTTCTCCACCTTGGAGACGCGCCTTACCGTTCAGAACGCGGGCAATGTCGCGCTCTATGATCAATGTGGTCTTCCCCAGTCCGGCCGGGTGCTCGGCTTTCAGGTGCGGGTGTTTTAGCGAGCACCTTCAACGGAAGCAGCCCGCTCCACGTATTACCGGCGCAGTTCGCTGTGCCGGACCCACTCACCACTTCGAGATCCTCATGAACCGGTTCCCTTTGTCAGGTCGGGGTGCGCTCGCCGTGCTCGCGCTCGCCCTCAGCGTGGTCCGCCCAGGGGTCGCCCAGATTCCAACCGATAAAGTCGATTCCGCGCTGATCGCCGGACTGCGCTGGCGCAACATCGGCCCGGCCAATATGGGCGGGCGGGTTAGCGACGTCGCGGGGATCCCGAGTCCTTCGCGGACCTTCTATGTCGCTGCCTCCGGGGGCGGGGTGTGGAAGACCACCAATGCCGGGACCACCTTTCGGCTGGTCTTCGGCGGCAACGGCGACGAGGGCACCATCTCCGGTGGTCAGCTTGCCATCGCTCCCTCCGACACGAACCAGGTGTGGTTCGGAAGCGGCGAACCGAATACTCGAAACTCCGTCTCGCCCGGCGCGGGCATCTTCAAGTCCACCGACGGCGGCAATACCTGGAAACGGATGGGGCTCGAAAAGACCGAGACCATCGGCCGGATCGTGGTGCATCCGACCAATCCGAATATCGTGTACGTCGCCGCCTCGGGAGCGATCTGGCGCTCCAATCCTGAGCGCGGCCTCTACAAGACCACCGATGGGGGGCAGACCTGGCAGCTGAGCAAATTCATCAGCGACAAGGCGGGTTTCATCGATGTCGCGATGGACCCCTCCAATCCGAACACGCTCTATGCGGCCAGCTGGGAGCGGGTCCGCGGTCCGTATTTCCTGCAGAGTGGTGGCCCGGGGAGCGCGCTCTGGAAGAGCACCGACGAGGGAGCTACCTGGACTGAGCTCAAGGGCGGAGGGTTTCCCGAGACCCTGAAGGGCAGGATCGGCATTGCGATCGCCGCGAGCAATCCGCAGGTGATCTACACCATGGTCGAGGCGGACACGGCAGCGAATCCCAAGCCCACCAAAGGCACGGCTCGCCAGGCCACCCGGAGCGGTCTTTACCGTTCTGCCGACGGCGGCGAGACCTGGGCGAAGATGGCTCCGCAGAACGTGCGGCCCTTCTACTACTCCCAGGTGCGGGTCGATCCGAAAGATCCGGACCGGGTCTACTTCTCCTCGACGCCCCGGGTGTTCTCCACCGACGGCGGCAAGACGGTGCGGCCAGGCACTCAGGGAATTCACGTGGATACCCACGCCCAATGGATCGATCCGACCGATCCCAATCACATGGTGGAAGGAAATGACGGCGGAATCTGGCAGACCTGGGACAAGGGCGGGAACTGGATGGCTCTGAATACCTTCCCCATCGGCCAGCCCTATAACGTGAGCTTCGACTACGGCATCCCCTATCGGGTCTGCGGCGGCTTCCAGGACAACGGCTCCTGGTGCGGCCCCAGCCGGCGCCGCGGTCAGACCGGAAACAACCACTGGTTCAATATCGGGGGCGGTGACGGCTTTGTGACCGCGCAGAACGCGGACGATCCGAACATCGTCTACGGCGAATCGCAGGGCGGCAATATGTACCGCCGGAATCTGGCTACCGGCGAGCAGAGCGGTCTCGCCAAGCCCCAATGGCGGCCCCAGTACATCCGCTGGCAGGATTCCATCCTGCTCGCCAGGGGCGATACCGCAGTGGCCGAATCGCGGGAGCTCAAGGCCCGCCTGGCCGAGCTGCGCGCGAAAGCCACCCGGGATTCCGCCGCGGCGCAGCTGCGCTGGAACTGGAACACGCCGTTTTTCCTCTCGCCGCACAATCAGAAAGTGTTCTACGCAGGATCCAACCGGGTGATGAAGTCGGTCAAGGGCGGCGATGAGATGTACGCGATCTCGCCCGATCTCACGACCGCCGACACGATGAAGATCCGCGTCAGCACGCGGACCACCGGCGGAATCACTATCGATGCGACCGGAGCCGAGACCTACTCGACGATCGTCTCACTGAACGAGTCCCCGATCCGGCCGGGGCTGCTGTATGCCGGCACGGACGACGGCAACGTCTGGGTGTCCCGCAACGACGGCGGAAGCTGGGAGAATCTGACCGGGCGCTTTCCCGGTGTCCCCAAGGGCACTTATGTCAGCCGAATCGAGCCCTCGTATGCGGATTCGGCCACGTTTTACGTGACGTTCGACAATCACCGCAACGGGGACTTTACCCCGTACGTCTACGCCACCAAGGACTATGGTGCAACGTTCCGCTCCATCGTGAACAACCTGCCCAAGGGTGGGCTGGACTACGTGCACGTCATCCGCGAGAGCCCGAACAATCCGAACCTGCTCTTCGTGGGCACGGAAGTGGGGGCGTTCGTTTCAACCGACCGCGGCGCATCCTGGCGGAAGTTCATGGCGGGCTTGCCCACGGTCCCGGTGCACGACCTCAAGATTCACCCCCGCGACCGTGAGATCATCGCCGCTACCCATGGTCGCTCCTTCTGGATCGCGGATATTGCCCCGCTCGAGCAAGCCAACGATGCGGTCATTGCGGCCCCGGTCCATCTGTTCCAGCCCAAGACCGCCTGGCAGTTCAGCTCCACCCAGGAGGGTGAGCTAGGCGGGGGCGGCGCCGGAAGCGGTCACATGCTGTTCCGCTCTAACCCGCCGCCCTATGGTGCCGAAATCGTCTACCGGATCGGTCCCGGAGCACCGAGCGGACGGGCGCGGGTTTCGATCGTCGATGCATCGGGCGACACACTGCGCACCCTCACGGCGTCCTCGGCACAGGGCCTCAACCGGGTGTACTGGCCCTTCCAGGGCAAGGCGCCCGCGCGACAGCCACTCTCTCCAGCACAGCGGCGAGACAGCCTTGCCCTGATTGCGCGGGTCAACATGGCGATCGACTCGCTGGTGGAAGCTGGAGGCACCCGCGCCTCGCTCGACTCCGCCAAGACCCAGCTCCTGACCTTGCTGGCCGGAGGCGGCGGAGGGTTTGGCGGCGGGGGTGGCGGTGGAGGCGGGGGCGGCGGTGGGGCCGGCGCGCCGGGGATTCCGAACTTCCAGGCTCGTCCGGCGGAAGGCAACCCGATCACGGCCGGGGGCGGCGGCGGCGGAGGGGGCGGAGGAGGGGGAGGTTTGGGTGGTAACCCGCTGGTTCAGGCACTCGGCGGATTTCAGGGCCTGCAAGGTCTGATGGGCGGTGGTGGTGGCGGCGGTGGCGGATTCGGCGGAGCCGGCGGGCCTATCGTCGAGCCGGGCGAATACCTGGTGGTGCTCGAGATCGGGAACCAGAAATTCACCCGCAAGGTGCGCGTGGAACGGGCGCAGACCATCTGGTAAGAAGCGGAGAGAGGTGAGAAGTGAGAAGTGAGAAGTGAGAGCTGGTGACGCATTCCCTCTTACTTCTCACCTCTCACCTCTCACCGCGGTTTAGCGTCCGGGCTGGAAGGTCAGACCTACCCCCACGAGAAACACTCGCTCGTGGAGGTTGCCCTCGGGCGCATCGCGGTCGCCACTCGAGTGATACATCACGCTGGCGAGCGGGCTCAGGAAGATGTTCCGCCCGAGCTTGATCTCGTAGCCGACGCCGCCAAGAAAGGCGAAACCGGTCTCTCCCACGCTGCCGCCAGGGCCTTCGACATCCGAACCGCTGCGGCTGATGCCGAGTCCGCCTTTGAGGAACAATCCGAGATTGCGCGCCGGATAGAATTGCCCCGTCAGCAATCCCGCCGCCAGGGTCTCGGTCACGTTGAATCCGCTGGCTTGATCGAAATGCTCGTGCACCCAGACGTTGGCTTCTCCTCCCAGGCGGAGATGCGGGCTGACAGTGCCACCTAGCGCGAACCAGAGAGAGGGGGCGCGCTGTTTGGCACTCCAGTCTGGTGGATTGTCGAAGCGGAATTCCTCCCATCCCGCCCCAGCTCCGAGCGTGAGCCATAAGCCATGCCGCTCACTGTCGCGGGACACATCCACCAGTCCGCGGCGCCGCTGAGCCAGCAAGGCTGAGCTTGGAAGGAGCAGCAGAATCGCCGCGATTGCCGCCAGAGCTTTCGTCGTGTTGCGCATGCGCGCCCTCACGGATGGCTGTTTGAATCGGGCCCGTCGCCGAGGACGGATAGCCGCCTTCGAGCAAAGGATGGGCCGCACCTCAGCGAACGCAACTATCTTATTCTCCTGAAACTACTTATCCCCTCGGTCGGGGAATTCTCCGTCGCTCAGGGTGTCCGCGGAAACAGACAACAGGAAGCCCGGGTGCGTCGCATCGTCCTCTTCTCGCTTTGCCTGCTTGTCGCCGCCGTCTGCGTCGGCCTCGGGACATGGCAGCTGGGCCGGCTTTCCAGGCGGCGTGCCGCGAACCGGGAGGCGCTCGCTGAGCGGGCGCTTCCGCTGTCAGGGAGGGGAGATTCCGGCGAGCTCCGGGCCAACCGGCGTGCGAAGCTCAGCGGCCGGCTCGACGAGGAACGGGAGTTTTTGTTGCGCGGGCGCGTAGTCCAAGGAGTCCCCGCGATCCTGGTCGTGACACCGCTCCGCCGGAGCGGCACTGACACGGCCGTACTGGTGAATCGTGGCTATGTCCCCGCGCCTGACGCCGTCGATCCAGGATCGGCAAGCTGGTCGGAACCGGGCACGAACTCGTACACAGGCGTGCTCCTTCCGATTCCGGATCGCGGCGATGGCGCACCCCTCCAGCACGCCGGGCGGGAAACTTGGAAGACCCTGGACCTCAGCGCCATGCGGGCGCGGGTTCCTTATCCGATTGCTCCCGTCTATCTCGTGGCCGAGCCTGATTCTGCTGCGGGGGCAGCCCATACAATTCGCGGCACGGTCTATCCCTTTCGCGCCGAGCCGCCGCCGCTCGATGAAGGCCCGCACCTCATGTACGCGGTGCAGTGGTTCGGCATCGCAGCCGCTGTGGTGGCGTTCGGAATCATATTCGTGCTGCGAGACGGCCCGCGGCGACGGATGCGGGGACTCGAACTGTATTGAAATTGAGGCTGGGGTGGTTGTTCTAGAGCGCGTGAACCGTGAACAGTGAACCGGGAACGGGACGAGCATTCATGGGCGTTTCCTGTAGGGGTTGATCTGCAGGAGCTCGGGTCGCTTGACGAACTCTGGACAAATCGTCCGGTCGAACTGGTAAGGTCCGCCGGTTTCCGCGTCCAGCCACGGAAAGCCGCGGCAAACCGCAGGATAATACGGCTGGTTGTAGAGCGTGCACGCGTTGTTCAGCAGGAAGCCGCAACGCCCATTCACTACCCGAGTTCGCCACTCGCCCCACCGCGTGCGATAGATCAAAGCGGAGCCATGCTGTGTCCGAATCGCTCGCGCCTCCTGCGCCGAGAGCGTGGCCCCATAGGCGCAGCAAGCGGAGTGATGGGGGCAGGGATAGCAGGGGAGCTGAGGAAAGGGGGAATGCTGCATGCCCGAAATGTATCCGGCGGGCTGGCGTCAGGCTTTCCGGATGAATACGTTCCCCACCCGCTTCTGCTCTGCGCCCTTAGCTCAATTGGATAGAGCATCAGACTTCGGATCTGAGGGTTGGGGGTTCGAGTCCCTCAGGGCGCGCTGAAATGAATCACCGCCGGTATTACACCGACTCCTATACGCGGCAATTCACTACGCAAGTCGCCGCGACGACATCGCTGAATGGAAGCTGCGCGGCCATTCTGGAGGAGACGTTCTTTTACCCCACCTCCGGCGGCCAGCCGCACGACACCGGCCGGCTGGGGAGCGCCGGCGTCGTTAACGTCGTACTCCGCGAAACGGACGGGGCGGTGCTCCACTTGCTCGATGCCCCGCTCCCGCCCGGTAGGGCGGTCGAAGGCCGGATCGACTGGCCGCGTCGCTTCGATCACATGCAGCAGCATACCGGGCAACACATCCTCTCCCAGGCTTTCGAGCGGATGGCTCAGGCACCGACGATCGGATTCCACCTCGGTGCTGAACGGGTTTCTATCGACCTCGGCGTTCCCGCGCTGTCCGACTCACAGCTGGCGGATGTCGAAGCCCTCGCGAACGAAGTCGTGAGCGCCAACGCCGCGGTCCGGGCTTGGTTTCCCGACCCCGCGGAGCTGCGCGCGCTGGCGCTTCGCAAGCAGCCCGACGTGAGCGGAGCCCTGCGCGTCGTTGCTATCGGCGACTTCGATTTCTCCGCCTGCGGCGGAACCCATGTCGCCACCACGGCTGAGGTCGGTCTCATCGCCGTGCTGCGCACCGAGCGGCTCAAGCGAGGGGTCCGCGTCGAGTTCCTCTGCGGGGGCCGGGCTCGCAGCGACTACACCCGCAAGCACGCGATCCTCCGCGACCTCTCCGGGGCACTCACCTGTGCTCCCGCGGAGCTCGGCGCATCGCTGCTCCGGTTGCAGGAGTCGCTGCAGGAAACCCGCCGCGAACTGGCGGTACACCAGGAACGCGCTCTTGATGCCGAGGCAGTTCGACTTTTGGAACTGGCCACGAGCCATGGCGCGCTCAGGGTCGTGCGGGCCGGCTGGACCGAACGCCCGGTCGACGAACTGAAGGCGCTGGCCCTCAGGCTCACCAGCGGGCCGGATTGCGTCGCCCTGCTCGGCAGCGCGGGGAGCCGAACGCAATTGCTTTTCGCGCGCTCCGAGAATCTCCCGCTGGATCTCAAGCCGGCGTTTCAGCTCACGCTGGAAAGCCTCGGCGGGGGCAGGGGCGGCGGAGCCCGCATCTGGCAAGGCGGGGCCGGACCCTCCGACCTCGAGACCCTGGAACGCGGGCTCGTCGCCGCGGAGCTCCTGGTGGTGGGTGGGGGGGAATGAGCCGGCGCCTAGTCCTGACCCTCATCACCGCGGCACTTGCTACGGCACTCTCGCTGCTGCTGGATCCCTGGGTTTGGCGACACGTCAGCTATCCCTCCGTGTACGATCACGACTGGGGCCGCATGCTGCGGGTTACTGGAAGCCTGGTGCTCTGGGCGCCGCTCTCTCTCGCGGTCTGGCTGGAGGCTCGGGCCCGAGGCTCCGAAGCGCCGCGCCGGGGCTGGCTGCTCTTCCTGGGACCTCTGCTAGCCGGAGCGGGTGGAGAGCTGCTCAAGCTCCTGGTTCGGCGAGAGCGACCCGACCTGCATGCAGGGGCTTATTTCTACCGCAGTTTTTCCGAGCGTCCGCTCGATAGCCATGATCTCGGGTTCCCCAGCAGCCACGTGGTGGTTGCTTTTGCCGGTGCTGCTGTTTTGGCGCGGCTCTTTCCGCGTGCCGGTGCGGTGGCATATTCTCTAGCACTGGGCTGCGCGGTCACCCGAGTGCTCGCTCAGGCCCATTTTGCAAGCGATGTGGTTGCCGGCGGGATATTGGGCTGGGCCGTCGGCGCGTGGCTGGGCCGCACCATGCGGCATACCGGTACCCAATCCCAGGTTTGAGCTCCATGCCACTGCGCTGGCTGACTTTCGCCCTCTGTCTCACCGCGTGCACGGGGGAAGCCCCGCGACCGAGAGTCGAGGACCTCCGCGGTCCCCGCTTGGTGCGCGCGCTGCCGAAACCGGCGTTCGTGCTGCAAAACCTGGACGGCTCGCCGTTCGATTTTCGGCAGGCCAGTCGGGGAACCCTCACCTTCCTATTCTTCGGCTACACGAACTGCCCTGATGTGTGTCCCCTCCATTTGGGGAATCTGGCCTGGGCGATTCACCAGCTGGCTCCCGAGCAGCGCCGCGCTGTGCGCGTGGTTTTCGCCACCACGGATCCGGAACGCGACACCCCAGAGCGCCTGCAAGGCTGGTTGGCTCAATTCGATTCCAGCTTTGTCGCACTGACCGGCACACCGGCCGCTCTCGAGGTTGCGCAGCAATCCGTCGGGATGCCGCCGGCCGGGCGTGAAGGAGAGCTACCCAACGGTGCCGGCTACGCAGTCACCCACGCGGCGCAGCTTTGGGCGTTCACTCCCGACGATTCCGCACACGTCGTGTATCCCTGGGGCATGTCGCGCGAGGACCTCGCTGCCGACCTCGCGCTGTTGCTCCGCCTCTGGCCTCCGGCTCCCTGATTATCTTTCTGCCATGACGATAGCACTGCGACTGATTCCCCTGGCCGCCGCAACGCTGCTGGTGAGCGGCATGGTGCACAACCATCTGGTCAAGAGCGCTCCCGCAAACGGCGAGCGTTTGGCACAAGCTCCCAAGGAAGTCCGCCTCTGGTTCAACGAGCGGCCGGAAATCCCCTTCACCAGCGTGACGCTTCTGCGGTCGGACAGCACCAAAATCGTCACGCTCAAGGCGGTGGCCACGGACGACTCGATGGCTGCTGCGGTTCCGCTCCTCACCCCGCTTCCGGCTGGGAAGTATCTCGTAAGCTGGCGTACCGCGAGCAGTGACGGCCACGCCATCCGCGGAATGTTCGAGTTCTCCATTTCGCCGTGAGCAGCCCCGTGAGCCTCGTCGACGCAAGTTATGCGGCGGCGCGGTGGGGGTGGTACCTGGCGGTGTTTCTGGTGGTGGGCGCGGCAAGTTACGCGCCCTTTTTCTTTCGGCTCCCGGGCCTCAGAGCAAGCCATCCCGAACTCGGCCGCGAGCTCACGCGGCGGGCCGCGCGGCTCGGCTTCGGTGCCACGATCGTGCTGCTCTCGCTCACCGCCGTCCGGCTCTATCTCCAGGCCCGAACTCTCAATGATCCTGCCGAGCCCTTGACGGCGGAATTCCTGGGCACAGTCCTCGGCACCCGCTGGGGAAAGGGCTGGGAGCTTCAAGCGGGAATCGGAGTCCTCGCCCTGATCGCTTTTACAGCAGCCCGCCGTGGCGCCCGCTGGGGCTGGCTGCTTGCGCTTCTTGCCTGCACCGGCCTTGGGCTCACGGCAGGGATGACCGGACACGCCAACAGCGCCAAGGCAGGGAAGCTCGGACTGGTGCTCGATGCGGCTCACCTGCTGGCCGGCGCGCTGTGGCTGGGCGGCTTGGCGGTGTTGTTCGTCGCAGGACTCGGCGCCTGCCGCAGCGTCGCGGCAGCCGAACGCCCGACGGTCCTGCGAATACTGGTCGCGGGTTTTTCCCGGCGGGCGCTCGTCGTCGCGCCGCTCACCGTAGCACTCGGCGTGTGGCTTGCCGCGCGGTATCTCGGATGGGTGTGGCCCCTTCACTTGCTCGACAGCCCGTACGGCTGGGTGCTGGCCGGCAAGCTGGCCGCTCTTTTGGGCGTCGGCGCCTTGGGCGCCTACAACTGGAGGATTACCCAGCCGAGGTTGGCGAGAGATGAAGGCGAAGCACGGCTTCGCCGTTTCAGTGCGCTGGAGCTCTGGTTCGGCGTCATCCTCTTAGGACTCACCGCCGTCCTGGTCGCCCTGCCATTTCCCGAGAGGATGTAAGCCGCATGTCACCATCGGCCGCTCGCGCGACAGTCTTTTTCGCCCTCGTTTTCCAGTTGGCGGCGGCGGCGGCTCGCGCGCAGGTCGCGCTGGCCGTGCGTGCCTCAACGCTGGGGATCGGAGCGGAGCTCTCCTTCCGGGCAGCCCGCAACGTCAGCCTCAGGCTGGGCGGCAATTATCTCGAGTTTTCGCGCGACGCCACCATCGAGGACATCGACTATCATGTGACCCCGCATTTCGAGAACGGCACCGCAATCCTTGACGTACACCCTTTCGGGGGAGCGTTTCACTTGTCGGGCGGCCTCTTGCTCAATTACAACGAAGGGGAGCTGAGCGCGACCCTCGCCGACGACATCGTGATTGGCGGACAGACCTATACCCCTCAGGAAGTCGGCTCGCTGCGAGGGAGCGTGGCATTCAACAAGACCGCGCCATATCTCGGGATCGGATTCGCGGGACGCAGCCGGATCGCGCTTCTCTTCGATCTCGGAGTAGGCTACACGGGGAGGCCGAAGGTGGATCTCCTGGGACAGACCACGCTAACCGGTGCGGCGAAGGACGAATTCAATGCGCGGGTCGAGCAGGAACGCCAGGAAATCGAAGCCGAGCTGAACCGCAGGGAGTACCTGCGATTCCACCCCGTCGTCTCCCTGGGCCTCAAGTTCGCGTTCTGACGATTTGAGACTTGGTTGAGAGTCCCACCGGAGCTTGTGGCGGGATGCGCGACTTTCTGGCCTACACCCGGCGCTGCGCAACTTGCCAGTGGTGGGAAGGCGAGCGGATCGCGGACACGCTTGCCGGGCGGGTGGAGCTGCCTCGTCACGCGGGGATGGGCTATTGCCGCTCTCCCGCGAGCTGGTGGCAGGACCGCCCCCGTCAGGCGGACTCGCTCTGCGCCTTTTGGCAGCAGTGGGAACGGGTTCGCGGTCTCGGGCATGGACCCGGGCACTTGGGCCTCGTTATGCTTGGGCCCGCCATGCGCTGCGCATCTCCCAAACAGTTTCCTGAAGCATGAAACCGGCTCCGGGCGGAGCTGCCACCCACATCCTGCTCATCGAGCCGGTGCATTTCCGCTACAATCCGGAAACCGGCGAAACCAACGCGTTCCAGATCGCGCCATCACCCGAGGAAGAGGAGTCCCTTTCGGCCCTCGCGGTAGCCCAGCATCATGCGCTGCGCGATCTGCTGATTGAAAACGGCGTCACGGTGACCCTGACGAAGAGCCTCGACGCGACGCCGGACGGACCCTTCTGCAACAACTGGTTCTCGACCCATCCCGCCGACGAGCACGCAGCTGCCACGCTGGTGCTCTACCCGATGCTTGCGGAAAGCCGGCGGGGCGAGCGGCGCAGCGATCTCGTGACCTTGCTGCGGGCCGCCTATCCCCGGGTGCTGGACCTTTCGCCGAACGAGCGGAAAGCACGCTACCTCGAAAGCACCGGCAGTCTGGTGCTCGATCATGAGGCCCGCGCAGCGTATGCCGCGCTTTCGCCCCGGACGGACCTTTCGCTCGCGCAGGAATGGGCGCGGGAGCTCGGATACGACCTCATCGCCTTTCGGGCAGTGGATCGGGACGGAACTCCATATTACCACACCAACGTGCTCATGTTTGTCGGACACGGCCTGGCGGGCGTTTGTCTCGAGGCGATCCACTCCGCAGCCGAGCGAGCGGCCGTGGAAGCTCGGTTACGGCGTGACGGACGGGAAGTCCTGCCGCTGACGCAGGAGCAAGCCGCGAACTACTGCGGCAACTGCCTCGCGCTCGGGACGGCGGGTGGGGAACGGCTCTTCGTAATGTCGAGTCAGGCCTGGCGCGCGTTCTCTCCCGCGGAGCGTGCCATCATTGCGAAGCACGGCAGAATCCTTCATACCGAGCTGTCGGCCTTCGAGCGGCTGGGCGGTGGCTCCGCACGCTGTCTGATTGGAGAGCTTTATTGAGGTGGCAGGTGGCAGGTGGCAGGTGGCAGGTGGAGGTCACCCCGCCGCCTGCGACCTGCCAGCTGCCACCTTCCAGTGCACCGTGGCCAGCAGCACTACGACCCCCAGGATCCCGGCCTCGCGCCTACTCACCTGAGTCGCCACCACCAACATGCCGAGCACTCCGAGCGCGGCGAATAAGGGCCCAGCCGGCAGCCGGAATGCGGCCGGAGGAACGGAGTCCGGCCGGCCGTCGCGCCCACGCAGGACGGGGAGCGCGGCGCACACCAGCCCATAGGTGATCAGCCGCGCCACCACGGAAAGCGTGAGGTTCTGCAGGAAGCTGCCGCTCGCCGCCAGCACCCAGACCAGCAGCGCATAACAGAAGATGGAGACGTAGGGCGTGCGGAAGCTCTGGTGCACCGACTGGAACCAGCGAGGAAGGTCGCCCTGTTCCGCCATAGCAAAGGTGAGCCGCGGAACGTTCACCATACCGCCTGCCAGGTACCCGAAGGTCGAGAGCAGCGCACAGCCTGCCAGGAAGGCGGCGCCAGGAGTGCCCAGAAAGACCCGCGCCGACTCGGCCAGGGGCCGGCTGGTTTCCGCCGCGTTGGGCAACGTGAGCGTCACCACCGTCTGGCCCAACGTGTAGACCAGCGTCGCGGCGGCGAGGGCGACAAAGAGCGCCACGGGCGCGTCGCGCTCCGGATCGCGCGCCTCGGCGAGCGGCAGCAGCGCTGCCTCGAAGCCGCCATACGCAAAGACGAGGATCAAGAGCGACTCGAGCCAGGGGCCGACGCCGGGCGGCGCGGGCGGAGTCGCCACCGTTCCGTGCCCCGCAATCCAGACGAGGCCCGCCAGCACAAAAACACCAAGACCTGCCAGCTTGAGCGCCGCAAGAAGGCTGCTCACGCGCGCGCCCAGCCCGACACCGCGATAATTCACCGCGGCGAGCCCGCCGAGCAACAGGCACAAGACCAGCACGCTCGACCACCGGTTCATAACCCCTGGAATGAATTCGCCCAGGTAGATGACGAACAGATTCGCGACGGTGGCCGAGGCGGTAAGCCGCGCGAGATACGCCATCCAGCCGGTCTGCACGCCGGCGAAGCGCCCGAAGGTGGCCCGTGCATAGAGATACGGTCCGCCCGCGCCGCGGAAGCGGGAGGCAACTTCCGCGAAGCAAGCGATGACGACGCCGATCAACAGGGCCGCGATCACCCAGGCCCAGGGAGCGGCGCCTCCCAGCTTTCCGGCGATGACGGAAGGGAGCCCGTAGATGGCGCTCCCGATGACTCCATTAATGACGAGGCCCGCGAGTGCCCAGCGCCCGATGGTTCGGACGAGCGCCGGCTGCGCGGGCCCGCTCACTGTCTAGGCTTGGCGGCGTTCAGGCTGAGCCAGTCCAGCGCAAGTTGGGACAGCGCACGGACCCCAACCGGCAGAGCAGCCTCGTCCGCGAAGAAATAGGGCGAGTGGTTGCGCGGCGCCGCTGCCGGATCCTGGCCTTTCGGGACGATACCGAGAAAGAAGAACAACCCCGGGATCTTCTGTTGATAGGCGGAGAAATCTTCCCCCGGCGTGGAGAGCGGCGCCAGGCGGACGTTGGAGTCGCCCGCGACGCGCCGGAGCGTCGGAAGCATTCGCTCGGTCAGCGCCGGGTCGTTATAGGTCACCGCGCCGCCAAACCCGCTCCCGAAATCGACGCTCGCGCTGGCGCCGGCACTCTTGGCGATCTCCTCCACAGTCCGGCGGATGCGGTCCTGGATGTCTTTGCGCATCGCTTCGTCGAAGGTGCGCACGGTTCCCTGCATCACCACGCTATCGGGAATGATGTTGCCCCGGTTGCCTCCGTGGATGCTGCCCACGGTGATGATGGCGGGGACCTTGGTGACGTCGATCTGTCGGCTGGCGACGGTCTGCAGACCGAGCACGATTTGGGAAGTCACCACGATCGGGTCGACGCCGCCCCACGGCTGAGCGCCGTGCGTCTGTTTCCCGCGAACGACGATGTTGAGCCCGTCGGCGGCCGCCATGAAGGGGCCGGAGCGGTAGCCGATAGTCCCGACCGCGTCGGGCCAGACATGCAGGCCGAAGATGGCACCGGGAGCGGGGTCGCCGAGCACGCCCTCCTTGATCATCAGCGGGGCGCCGCCTTCTTCTCCAGCCGGGGGACCTTCCTCGGCGGGCTGAAAGATGAATTTGATCGTCCCCGGGATCTGCGCTTTCATCCCCGCAAGCACGGTTGCCGCCCCGAGCAGAATCGCGACGTGGTTGTCATGCCCGCAGGCGTGCATCACGCCGACCTGCTGACCATTGTATTCCCTCTTGACCAGCGACTTGAAAGGCAAGTCTACCTGCTCGGTCACGGGCAGCGCGTCCATGTCGGCGCGCAGGGCGACGACCGGTCCGGGCTTCCCGCCGCGCAGGATTCCCACCACGCCGGTGCGCGCCACCCCGCTCCGGACCTCGAGCCCGAGCTTGGTCAGCTCGTCGGCCACAAGCTTTCCGGTGCGAACCTCGCGGTTCGAAAGCTCGGGATGCTGATGGATGTCGCGCCGCCAGGCGATCACCTTTGGCATGACCAGCTCGACCCGTTGGTCCACCTCGGTCTGCAGCCGGGAAGCGGGAGACTGCGCAAGCGCCGGACCGGCGCCGGATAAGAGCAGGAGGAGAGCTTGGCGAATCATTGCGGGATCCTGTTGAGGCGGAAATCTCGGGCGCCACGACTGGTCAGGGTGATTCCGGTGACACGGCCATCGGTTTCAAGGAACTGGAGCTGCGCGCCGGCGAAACGAAATCCCCGTGGGGTGAGCGCGACAGTCTCTTCCAGCAGCGGACCGATACGGACCCGAAGCGAGTCACCGGCCAGCCGCACCACCCAATCGGCGAGCAGCTCATCCGAATGGTAGCGACCTACGTAGTCGGCTAGCGGGCGGGCTGGATTGCCGGGCTGCCCGGTGAAGGGCGTGAACGGGTTGGTCGTGGCCGCCTTCAATTCACCCGCGAGCAGGAGGTCCGCAACTCGCAGGGCCAGTTGCGAGGGATTGGCGTTGGCCACGTTGCAAAGCGTGCTCAGCGAGACCCGTTGCTGCGGGAACCGGGTGAGAAATGCGCGGAACCCGGCCCAGGCCCCGCCGTGCGAAACCCGGCGGACCCCGCGGTAGCTCGAGTCCACCACCAACCCGAGTGCGTAGACGATTGCCTTGCCGTCGTTGAGGACGCCCGGCGTCTCGAGCTCCCGGATCGCGGTCGCTCCTCCCACCACCCCACTGCTGAAGTTCCTGTCCCACAGCAGCAGGTCTTCTACGCTCGTCTGCACGCCGCCGTCGCCCGTCTGCTCCCAGTTGGCCAGCGCGAGCTGGAAGCGATCGCGGGCTCGACCAGCTGGAGCGTACGAGCCGGCCTTGCCTGGTACGATCTCCGCGTGATTGTCCAGAAAAAACGTGTGACGCATCCCGAGCGGATTGAAGATCCGCTCCGCGGCGAATTCCCGGAGCGAGCGACCGGAGGCCCGCTTCACGATCTGCGACAGCAGGAAGTACCCGCTGTTGCTGTAGAGATGTTCGGCACCCGCGGTGAAATTGGCGGCCCGCTGCCGGGAAAGGATCTCGAGCGCCTCCCGGTCTCCAGTCACCGATTCTTCCTGGACGCCACTCCAGAAGAGCAGGTCGATATAGTCCCGGATCCCGCTGGTGTGATGCAGCAGGTGGCGGACCGTCACCGGCCTCTCATAGCGAGGAATCTCCGGCAGGTATTTTTGGACCTCGTCGTCGAGCGAGAGCTTACCGTCCTGGGCCAGCAGCACGATGGCCAGCGCGGTGAACTGTTTGGATACCGACCCCAGGTCGAACACGGTGGCGGGCGTGATCGGCACGCCCAGCTCCAGGTTGGCGAGCCCGTAGCCTTTCGCGTACACCAGCCGGCCGTCGCGCATGATGCCGAGCGCGCACCCCGGAGAGCCGGGTGCCGCAAACCCGACGAACACCGAATCGACTCGCGCGGCCAGGGCTGGATCGAGCTGCTTCGCGTCCTGCGCAGTGGCCTGCTGGAAAGCGAGCGCGAGCAAACTGCCCGCCAGCGCGGACATCCGAAAGCCCATGAAGGGTCCGCTCACCGTGAAGCCGGCAGACTGAGCCGGAACGAGGCACCCGGATCGTTGCCCACGTATTCAAGCGCCCCGCCGTGGCTGAGCGCCACGGCGCGCGCGATGGGGAGGCCGAGACCGGATTCGTCCGAGCTGATGCGCGGCCGGTTCGAGCGATAAAACCGCTGGAAGACGCCGGAGACCTCGTCCGGCTTAAGGCCTGGTCCGCCATCGGTGACCTCGACACTCATCCGGTGGTCGGCCAGCAAGCGCACGCGCACCCGGCCGCCCGCCGGGGATGCCATGATCGCATGCTCGACGAGTCCGTCCACCGCACGAACCAGCAGGTCAGCGTCTCCGGACACCAGACCCGCGCTGCCGGTGACTTCGAGGGTGACACCGCGAGTCTCCGCGAGGGCCGTCTTCTTCCCCACCGCCCGCTCCACCACCTCGGCGAGCTCGACCGGGCTCCGCTTGCCGCCGACCACGCCTCCCTGAATCCGGGTCAGCATCAGCAGGTCATCCGCGAGTCGGGTAAGCCGCAGCACCTCGTCCAGGCAGCGGCGCAGCACCGCTTCATACTCCCCCGTGGTGCGTGGGCGGCTGAGCGCGAGCTCGAGCTCGCCCCGCAAGACGGTGAGCGGCGCGCGCAGCTCATGGCTCGCATCGGAGGTAAATCGCCGGGTCCCCTTGATCGCCTGCTCGAGCCGTTCGAGCAGACCGTTGAAGGTGACGGCCATCCGGTCGAATTCCGCCACGTCGCCGGGCAGGGTCACCCGTCGCCCCAGCTCGTTCACGCCGATTGACTCGGCCTCGGCGGTCAGCGCGAGTGCGGGAGTGAGCACGCGACCCGCAATGACGTACCCGACCAGACCGGCGAGCAACACCCCGAGCAGTCCCAGCCCCGCCATGAGCCAGACGAAGTTGGTCAGGGTAGCCTCCAGCGGCGCCAGCGAAGCGGCCACCTGGAGCAGCTGCCCGCGGTGCAGCGAGTCTACCGGGCTGAGCGGGTAGATGACGCTGCGGAACGAACCGGAAAGCCAGCGATGGGTCGCGAATCCTATCTGTCCTCGACGGGCCGTCTCCAGCGCACGAGTGGGTACCGGAAGGGCTGCGCGAAGCTTGTCGTCCCGGACGATGGGGACGCCGTCCTCACTGAGCACCTGCGCCCAGGATTCATGCGCGGGTACCGATCCGACCGTTGGAAGGATCGGTCCCGCGCCGAACCGGAACTCTCCGCTGGCCCGGCTCGCACCGTATTGGGCTTGAAGCTGGGCCACCTCCAGAAGAGAAGCGTCGATGTTGGAGAGCAACAGCCCGCGCAGATACAGGGTGGCGCCCACCAGCGCGACCACCGCCACCCCCAGCGCCTGGACGGCCACGCGGAATGCGAGCGCGGACCGGAACGACCTCATTTCAGGCGGTTTCAGACTTGAGCGTGTAGCCCACTCCGCGAACGGTGTGGATCAGGCGGGACTCTCCGGAGTGCTCCAGTGCGCTTCGCAGGGTGGAGATGTGGGCATCTACCAGGTTGGATTCCGGATCGAAGCTGAGGTTCCAGACTTCCTTCAAGAGTTCCGAGCGGCTCACCGCGCGCCCGGTATTGAGCAGCAGGTACTCGAGCAGGCGAAACTGCCGGGGCGCCAGCGGAATCGCGCGGTCACCGCGGCGAACAGTCCGCTTCAGCCGGTCCAGCTCGAGGTTCCCGGCGCGGAGGACTCCCTGGACGCCGGTGCCCTGCCGGCGCGTCAAGGCGCGCACCCGCGCCAGCAGCTCGACCAGCGCGAAGGGCTTCACCAGATAGTCATCGGCGCCCGCATCCAGCCCGATGGCGATGTCTTGAGGGGCGTCGCGGCCCGTGAGAATCAAGATGGGAGTCGTGATCCCTTCCTTCCGCAAGGTCGCGCAAACCGAAAGACCATCAGGCTCCGGAATCTGGATATCCAGCACGATCAAATCGTGCGGCGGCTTGCGGCGCCCCTTCTCGAGGGCGGTCCGCCCGTCCAGCGCGACGTCCACCGTATAGCCGTCTTCCTCCATACTCTGTTGCAGGAAGCTGACCGTCCGCTGGTCGTCCTCAACTACGAGAATCTCCACAGCACCTCCTGTCAGGCCGGGAAAGTTACCATAAAGCGGGAGGGCCGCTACCTTTCGCGCATGACGGTTTCGGCGCCCGCCCATGCGCTCGACTTCGGAGACCCGGCCGCGCTGGACGCGGGGATGTCGGCGATGGCGCGGGGCCTCCGCGGGTCCGTCATCCTGCAGATCGCCGCCGAGGTTCGTGAGCTGGCGGCCGCTGGTCGCCCGCTCTGCAATCTCACCGTGGGCGACTTCGACCCGAAGCAGTTTCCGGTTCCCACACCGTTGCGCGAATTCCTGGTGCGTGCCCTCGAGGCCGGGGAGACGAACTATCCACCCTCCGACGGAATGCTCCCGCTCCGTCAGGCGGTGGTGGAGTACGTCGCTCGGGAGCACGGCGTCGCTTTGCCGCTCACCTCCGTATTGATATCGGCCGGGGGACGACCTGCAATTTACGCCGCCTATCGCTGTCTGCTCGACGCAGGAGAAGCGGTCCTGTTCTCCGTGCCCAGCTGGAACAACGATTACTACGCGGGCATGGTCGGCGCGCGGGAGCTCGCCGTGCGGGCGCGGGCGGAGCAGCGCTTTCAGCCTACGCTCGCGGAACTCGAGCCGCACCTCCCGGCGGCCAAGCTGCTGTGTCTCTGCTCTCCGGGGAACCCGACCGGTACCCTGCTTCAGCCGGAAACGCTGCGGAGCATCCTGGAGGCAGTCGTGCAGGAGAATGAGCGACGCGCGAGCACGCGGCGCACGCCGCTCTTCGTACTACATGATCTGATGTACGGCTCGCTCGTCTTCGGCGGGGTGGCCCATGCACACCCGCTGGCGCTGGTGCCGGAAGCTGCTCCCTGGGTGGTGACGGTGGATGGAATCTCGAAGGCATTCGCGGGTACCGGGCTACGCGTGGGATGGGTGACCGCGGCACCCGGCGTGATTGGGCGCATGAAGGATTTCCTGGGGCACGTGGGCGCCTGGGCGCCGCGCCCCGAGCAACTTGCGACTGCCCAGTTCCTGCGCGATCCCGAGGCGATCGCAGAGTTCCGCCGGGGGATGAATCAGGCGCTTTCCCAGCGGCTGGAGGCTCTGCACACGGGCTTCACCGCGCTCAAAGCCAAGGGGCTTCCGGTCAACTGCGTCCGAGCGCAAGGGGCGATGTATCTCTCCCTGCAGCTGGACCTGGCAGGCAGGAGCATTGGCGGCGTGACACTCGCGGATAACGAAGCCATTCGCAAGTTGCTGCTGGAGCGCGCCGGTCTCGCCGCCGTACCGTTCCAGGCCTTCGGCCTGCAGGAGGAAAGCGGTTGGTTCCGGCTCTCGGTTGGCGCAGTGTCGCTGGAAGAGATCGCCGCCGTGCTGCCGCGAGTGGAAGCTTTGCTGGAGTTGGTAGGTGGAAGGTCGCAGGTGGCCGATAGGTTGTAGGTGAGGGACGGCACGACAACAGAGACCTACCCGCCACCCGCTACCTACTACCCGCTCGCGGTACCGTATCCTTCAGGGTTCCTCTCCTGCCAGCGCCACGCATCGGCGCACATCTGATCCAGGTCCCGCGTCGCCGACCAGCCCAGCACCTGTTCGGCTCGCGTCGGGTCGGCCCACGCTTCCGCGATGTCGCCCGGGCGGCGCGCCACGATCTGATACGGAATAGGTTTCCCCACCACCCGTTCGAAGGCGCGCAACATTTCAAGCACCGAGTATCCTCTGCCGGTGCCCAGATTGTAGGTCACCAGGCGGGGTCCTTCACGGAGCTCTTCCAGCGCGCGCAGGTGGCCGATGGCGAGATCCGTCACGTGGATGTAGTCGCGCACCCCGGTGCCATCCCGGGTGGGATAATCACCACCGTAGACCGCGAGGCGCGGTCGCTTGCCGAGGGCCACCTGCGTGATATAGGGGACCAGGTTGTTGGGGATTCCGCTGGGCGCCTCTCCGATTCTGCCGCTGGCATCCGCCCCCGCGGGATTGAAATAGCGCAGCACCGAAATGGCCCACGAATTGTCCGCCCGGTGCAGGTCGTGGAGAATCCGCTCGATGGTGAGCTTGGTCATCCCATAGGGATTCACGGCGCTCAACGGAAAGTCTTCGCGAATGGGGACCGCAGCGGGGTCGCCGTACACGGTGCAGGAGGAGCTGAACACGAGGGTCTTGACGCTATGGCGCGCCATCGCGGCAAAGAGCACCAGCGACCCCGTGACGTTGTTATCCCAATACAGCAGCGGCTTCTCGACGGATTCACCCACGGCCTTGAGGCCGGCGAAGTGCATCACGGCGCCGATCCGGCCCCCAGCGAAGATCCGCTCCACCGCTGTGACGTCGCGCAGGTCCGCCTGATGAAATTCCAGCTCCCGGCCGGCCAGCTCGCCCACCCGGCGGAGCGATTCGTCGCTGCTGTTCGAGAGGTTGTCGATCACGCTGACGTCATGCCCCGCGCGCAACAGCTCGAGGCAGGCGTGACTCCCGATGTACCCAGCCCCGCCGGTGACCAGGATCACCATGATCAGCCTGGGGGCCGGCCGCCAGGCATCTCCATGCGCCGGAAGTTCGCGGGGGGCTTGAAGAGCGACGCCTCCAGCGGCTTCTTCTCGATCGCGGTTACCTCCCAGATCGCCGCACCTGAGGCGTCCACGACCTTGAGCGGAAGGGCACCTTTGCGCAGCAGCTCGCGCGCCCAGCGGGGCGCGGCCGTCATCCCGCTGCGTCCGGGCGCCCCGCCGAACATCGCTTCAGCGCCGCGAAACTTGCCCAGGCCCGAGGCCAGGCAGACGTCGGTCGTGGTGCTCTCGTCCTTGAACTGATACCACTCGCAGGTCTGTCCGGCGATCGCTTCCTTGCGCCCCGTCGCGACCAGGGTCGCCTCGCCGGACGTGTGCCCGCGGACCAACGAATCGACCATCTGCCCCGCGTCCGCCAGCTTCATGACCATGTATATCTGCTGACTCGGCATCACCATGTAGGTCTCGCCCACGGAGGGATCGGCGATGATCGTCATCTCCCCCTGCCCCGGCAGCATCACCTCCATTCGGTACTTGCCGTCCTTTACGAACGTTTTCATCGCGGCGCCGTCTGGCATCCCTTTGGCGCGCGAGGTGAAAACCCCTTCGAAATCCTGAGCCTGCAGGGGGGAGCCGGCCGCGGCAAGCAGCAGTCCGGCGAGCGTGAGCGCACGCCGCGATGACCAGCGGGGGTTTTGCATGGCGAACCTCGAGAGAAACGGATCGGACGAAAAACGCGACCAGGTCCGCACCCGAGTCGCGTGGTGATCAACGATGCGCCGCGTAGGAATCGAACCTACAACCTAACCGTTACACTGACCGGGGTAAAACCGGCATCTTCAGGCCTTTCAACATACTCAAGGCCGGAAAAACCCGCCAAAGCATCCCCGAAACGCCCCGAAAACCCGCCCGAAACCGCATACGAACTGCGTACAGGCCTCTCCTACCTGCCCCCGCGATGAGCAATAACGGCAACCTCGCCGGCCGCGGCTACCCGCTGCTCGCCATCATTCCGGAAGGCGTGCTCAGGCCGCAATTTCAGGTCATCGCGCAGTGGCACACCGGTACCGGCATCCTCTGTGCGCCGCAGCAGGTCAAGACGCAGATCCTCTCTGACGACTTGATCCTGATGCTCTTTATCGAGCTGGTGAATCGAGGCAAGATCGTCCAGGCGGTTGAGGATGCAGCCAATCCCGGCGAGCTGACGCTGGCCCCGCTGCCGGCGCTCAAGTTGGTGCTGCATGCGCCACCGCCCGCCCCGGAGCCCCCGCAGCCGTCCCGGATTGTGACGCCATGAGCGAGCCCGTGTTGGCCATCACCCGATCGCAGATCAAGGAGCTTCTGGGTGCCGCTTTTCTGGCGGGCTACTGCACGGATCGGGATGGCGAACAGTGCGACGTCGCCCGGCTCGAGCACGTCCAGGCTGAGTTCGAGAAGTTCTTTGCCCAATCGACGCTGGCAACCAAGGAGTCTCATGCCAGAGAGTGAGAGCGTCCGCATCGCCCAGTCCTATGTCGCCTCGGAGCAGGATTCCAAAGCCCTGGAGGACCAGATCGTGGCGGCGATACGCTCGATTGAGCGCACGAAGCAATGGATCGAGGCCCATCCTGAAGAAGCCACCAAGCGACTCTTGCGGGCCTATTTGAATCGGTCCCCTGCTGAGAGGCAGCGGTATAGCCTTGAGCTGCGCGAAGCCATCGAGCGCGCCCTAGAGGCCCTGTATCAAGCACTAATGGAAGCGGAGGACGAAGAAGGCGAGGAGTGGAAGCGATAACTGGTTTTCGGTGAGGTGTGCCAGCGCAAACTGAGTTGGGGCGAGATGCGGCTGGTGCGGACAATTCAACTGAGAGGTATTCCCGTGGAACGCCGTTATCTGATCGACGTAAATGGCTCAGGAGAAGCGCCGGATGCTGTGGTGCGCACGCTGCTTGCTAGTCTCAAAGGTTCGGGGCTCACCATCACGCAGGCGAAGTCCATCGCTATGTATCCTGCCGATCTCCCGGACGTGGACCTGCTCACCGTGGACGCTCCTCCGGCTGTAGAGGAGGAACCGAAACCCACGAAAAAGCGCGTCGGCTAATGACAGAAGGGGCGGAATG
>DASYTT010000043.1:0-5598 GCA_036002045.1 Gemmatimonadales bacterium | reverse complement strand
GGCCACGGACGTCGCCTAGGCCAGGTATGCCAGAACGAGTGATCCACAGATTACACAGATTGCACAGATAGACAAAAGCACACCGATTGAACCCTCGATTCAATCTGTGGCATCTGTGTAATCTGTGGATCAAAGGACAAGGCCCCCGATGCCGGTTGGACATCGGAGGCCCTGGAGCACAGCTACGGAAGAACTAGTGCGGCGGGAGCGCCATGATCCGCGCCATCATCAATGCGCTCAGCGTGGATCCGGTGCGATCGAGATACGCCAGCAGATCGCCCGCGTCATAGCGGCCGTTCGCATTGCCCAGCAGATCGAGCATCTGGCGCTGCAGCGCGGTCAGCTCCGGCGCCCCGAAGAGTGCTGTGGCAGCCGCCAGCGCCGGCACCTGATCCGCTCCGGAAACCACCGTTTCCGTCACGACGAGCTCCACCTCTCGAGTGTCGCCGCTGGTGACCACGATCGAGTCCTGGCTGATGCCGTAGCT
The DNA here is from genome assembly GCA_036002045.1 of Gemmatimonadales bacterium. Lineage (GTDB taxonomy): Bacteria > Gemmatimonadota > Gemmatimonadetes > Gemmatimonadales > GWC2-71-9 > JABFSM01. Next base: position 5,111 of record DASYTT010000043.1, on the reverse strand, counting down.
CACGACCGTGAGATTGCGCTGCCAGCGCAGATATCCAGGGCCCGTTCCGCCTCCGCTGACCAGGATCACCCACGGCGCGCTGCTGCCGGCTTCCCACCAGGTGCCCGCCGCGACGTCGACGTACACCGAGTCGAGCCGGACCGAGGCTCCGTCGTTGATGCTGCTGCCCGTCGAGCTGGTCTTGCCGACGCGCTTGCCCCTGGCAGCGGTCACCACCAGCGTATCGATCACCGCTGAGGGGCTCCCGATTGCGGTGGGAGCTACCACGGTAATGGTGTCCACATAGGTTCCGGCCGCGAGACCAGTGAGATCGTGGCTCCAGCGCACGTTGCCGCTCCCCAGCCCTGCGGCCGCGCTCAGCACCGTCCAGGGCTTGAGGCTCGTCGCAGTCCATGCCGTGAGCGTGGAGCCGGCGCCGCTCAGCACCACCTGGGCGGAATCCAGCAGACCCGTCGTCCCCTCCCTGGCCGAGTGATACCGGCTGCGGGGTGAGACCGTTTCGGTCAGGGGAGTCGGGTTGACGTAGATGCGGAGGCTGTCGATGATGCGGGCCGGACTGCCGGCTGCTCCCGTCGCGCTCACGCTGATCGTATCCACATAGATCCCCGCGGCGAGTCCGCTCGGGTTCCGGGTCCAGCGCACTTTGCCGGAGCCGACTCCGCTTGCCGTCGTGAGCACGAGCCAGAGCGACTTGCGCGTCGCGGTCCACGCGGTGCTCGACGCGCCGGTGCCGCTCAGGCTCACGCTGCCTGAGTCCGCGTCCGCCACCAGCGCCCCAACCTCCGCAGAATCCCTGCGGGAGGCCGGTGACACGGTGAGCGCGAGCGGCGTGGGCGCCGCGAGCACGACGAGCGAGTCGATCACCCGCGCGGTGAGCGAGCTCGCCACGACGGTGATGGTGTCTACATGGAGGCCTGCGGCGAGCCCGGTCGGATTGCGGCCCCAACGCAGCATTCCACTTCCAGTACCACTGCCGCTGAGCAGCTGCGTCCAGGAATGGCGGGCGGAAGCGCTCCAGCTCGTCGTCGCGCTGTTGTCCCCGCTGAGCGACACGCTGGCCGAATCCCCGTCGGCGGACGTGGCGCCACTCGGGACCGTATCACGCCGGCTGAGCGGCGCCAGCGCGAGCACGAGGGGCTGCGAGACCGCCGCATCCATCGCTTCGCGCGCGCGCACCAGTCCCCAGCCGGTATAGTCGTCCCGACCCGCAACGCCGAGGTCCAGCGCGCCCTGCTGCAGCCGGGCGAGCAACTGGGCCCGGGTGATTCCGGGATAGCGCGCCAGCAGCAGCGTCACCACGCCCGCCACGTGCGGGGTGGCCATCGAGGTGCCGGACTTGGTCCCGTAGCCGCCGGGCAGGGTGCTGTAGATGTTGTCGCCGGGGGCGGCGATGAAGAGCTTGGGCCCGTAGTTCGAGTAGCTCGACCTGGTGTTGCTGGAGGTGAGCGCGCCTACCGAGAGCGCATCCTGATAGCCGCCGGGATAGGTCAGGTTCGTCGAGCTGTTATTGCCCGCGGCTGCCACGACGTAGACGCCCTTGGTAGCGGCCGACGTGATGGCGGATTGGTAGCTCGTGCTGGCCGTGGTGCCGCCGATGCTGATGCTGACGACCTGAATGCCGTTCTTGACGGCCCAGTCGAGCCCGGCGATCTCACTCGAGGTGTACGAGCCGCACACGCCTCCAACCTCCTGGAACACCTTGATGGCGTAGAGCGCGGCGTCCGGCGCTACCCCCACGACTCCTTCGGTGTTGCGCTGTCCGGCGATGGTGCCCGCAATGTGGGTCCCGTGGCCCTTACACGATGCGAGGTTGTCGAGCCAGTCGGCCGGTGCGCCGCTCCCCTGCACGATGCTGTAGCCCCCCGCGAAGCGCAGGTCCGGGTGGTTCCAGTCACCGCCGGAATCGAGATAGCCGACCTTGACTCCCGCGCCGTACGCGCTGCTGCCGCCCAGCGCCCAGGCGTCCGGCGCGGTCACCCGCGGGATTCCCCACGGCACAGTCTCGGCGAAGCGGACCGTCGGGCCGGAGGCGTACACCGCGAGCGGCGCGAAGCCGTCCGGCTCGACGTATTCCACGTTGGGATCATCCATCACCCTGTCCAGATCGGACTCGGCGACCTCGCCGTAGACCACCGGGACCAGGGCGATGCGGCCCAGCCGACGGAGTCCCTTGCGCTCCAGATTCCGCGCGATGGCCTCGGCGGCATTGTCGTTGAGCGCGGATTGTCCCGGAGACACCATCCCGGAGGAAAGCGAATCCGGTCGCATCCCGATCAACACGCGGAAACCGGCGGCCCGAATCTGTGCCTTGACTGCGGCCCTGCTCCCCTGGCCCGAGGCCTGGGCGCCGGCCTGGGACGTCGAGGCGAACGTCGCCAGGGCGAGCAGCAGGAGGCGCGGACTCATCGAGTCACCTGGACGGAGTAGCCCTGGCTGATGTCCTGGAGCTGATAGGTCGAGCGGGCAGCGGCGGCTTCCACGCTGCCGGTGTAGCTGGCGATGGCTCGGGTATCCGGCACCCAGATGCGCGCGACCACGCCGTTCTTGACCTCACCGGTCACCAGCAGCCGGCCGGTGCCATTGACGAGCATGGCGAAGCCCTGGGCTCCGCTGAGCTCGAGCGAGTCGATCCGCGCGCCGGCCAGGGAAAGCTGGACCACGCCGTCATTGTGGTTCGGCGTGGTGAGGGCTACTGAGAGCCACCCGGATTGGGCGACCGGGTGTGAATTGGTTGGGTCGATCAGAGCACCTTCGCTGCAGGAGATCGCGAGCAGCAGCAGGAGGAAGAGCATGATCTTGCGGACATCGGACAGCGGGTCATGCGAAGCTGCAAGGCGGCGGGAAAGCTTGTAGGTGTAGGTCATGGGGCCGTTCTCCGCTGGACGAACCGACAGGCCCTGGATGTCAGGGACCTCGACTCGCTGGCGGCCCGGCGGACCTGGCGCAATCGCGCGGTAGCCCCGTGACTCTGCGTCACCGCCTTTCGGCGGGTTTGCTCTGAGCAGCGAAACGCGGACGCGGCAAATGCAATTGACGGTCCAGTTTCACAGCATTATGCGAGCGCAACGATCGATAGTTTTCTGTTCAGGAAGTTGACGAAAAGCGGCCGTTTTCTCAGGTAGCAAAAAGGTATGTCGGACTCCCTGACAGCGTCTGAAACTCCGACACAATGGAAAACGCGACGGGGGTCTCATAAACAAAGCGCCCCGGCCGGAGCCGGGGCGCTTGGAAGCGGAGAGAGAGGAGGGCTCTCCGCTCGGCAGACTCTTGGATCAGACTTTCCGGTTGCGTCGGCGCATGATGCCCACACCGCCCATGGCTACGAGGCCGGTAGCCAGGAGCAGCATGCTCGCGGGCTCCGGGATCGGGGTCTCGGTGGGCGGGTTGAAGACGTTCTCGCAAAGCGGGTCCGTCCCGTCCGGACCGTTGGTGGTATAGCCACCGGTGTTGGGCGGAGGAGTGCGATCCCGGACCACCACCTTGGTGGAACAGCTGTGGGGCTGCCCGGTCGCTGGGTCAATGACCGAAAGGCCGCCTGCGTGCAGGCCGACCCCGGCGCTGTTGAGTATCAGGTCCCAGTTCTGCGAGGTGCCGGCGGTGAAGTTGAACGTGAAAGTGCGGTTGATTTGGAAGCCCGGATCCGCGCCACCGTTCTTGCCCTGAGCGTAGGTAAACGCCAAGAAATAGCTCCCGCTGAACCCGTTGCCCGGGGGAGCGAAGCCCAAATCCCCGCTGCCCGTATAGGTGTACCCGCCGGGCATGTTGTCCAGCCCCACCGAGAACCACTTGAGCCCGGCGTCGTTCGACTGGTTGCTCATGACCAGCGTGACGACGGTGCTGGTTCCGCTGGAACTGCTCCACGACAGGTCGACCGAGAAGCAGGTCGTGAAGGTGTTTCCCCCGCAGTAGCTGCCGTTCCCCAGCCAGCTGGCGGCCGAAGCCTTGCCCGCCATGGCCGTCGCGAGCGCCAGGCTCGCCAGGATTACTCGTATGATCCGCCTCATGCTGCCGAGCTCCTCTCAGGATTTCCTGCCGCTAGCCCTGCTTCCCTCTGTTTGCCATCCGCACCAGCACGACCAGCGCGACAGGATACAGAATTGCCTGCGCGGTCACCTTGGTAATCGACTTCAGGATCCCCAGGCGGACCGGGCCCGTTCTCACCGCCTTGAGCGCCAGGGGAACGTCCAGCCAGTACAGTGCGGCCATCCCCAGCACCACGACCGCCAGGACCAGGGCCAGCACCGTTGCCACTCTCACGCTGGCCGGCTTTCCCGCCGCTCGACTCGCCGCCAGCACAAAGACCAACCCCATCGTGGGAAGCGGCAAGCTGTCCAGCGAGGCGGCCACTGACGCGAACTCGTATTCCGCGTTCCCGAGCTGCAGCGGCATCCAGAGCAGCACGAGGTTCAGCAACCCAACCACGACGAACAGCAAACCGACCGCGAACAGCAGCCGCCACCCCAGCATCGGGTCGGCAACCATCGGGGCCGCAAACTGCTTTCTAGACGTCGCGGCCTGCTCCTCCGGTAGGATGGCCTTCGGCTCCATCAAAGCTCCCAGCCTGAAGTAAGGTCCATCCCTGTCAACTTCATGAGCATGAATCGAGCCTTTACAGGTCCACCGCAACTGGGACAAAACTTATTGCAGCTCAATAACTTACTGCTCTGAAAATCGACCCCGACCGCCCTATGTTGCATCCACGCAACGACACAGCTCCACAAACAAGAGACCGTTGACTGAAGATCGATCATTAGAGTCCGCAAAGGAGTTAGCGCTCAGCGTGCAGGGACGCAAGGGATGCGGAGTCGCCTTGGAGGAACGCACTGAATTGCACGGGTGCAACAACTCCGAGTAGAGTCGCAACATGCGATGCGGCTCGCCCGGCTATGGCCTGACCGAGTAGCGCAATTCGATATATCCTTTCAAGTTCAACGCATTGGCCTGCGGCACCACACTTGCTGGCACTACTGTCAATGTTTAACCAAGCGCAGCGTTCGCACCGGCGGTCGATCCGCGGTTTCTCGCTGGTCGAGGCCCTGATCATCGTGGTGATCCTGGGAATCTTGACGCTCATGCTCATGCCGCGATTCGAACCGCTCGTGGCCGGCAGA
>DASYTT010000042.1:0-69232 GCA_036002045.1 Gemmatimonadales bacterium | reverse complement strand
CTGCCGGCTCCTACTGCTTCATCGGGACCGTCTTCACCGATCTGGCTCTCGCGCCGACCGCCGAGGCGGACTATGACCGCTGCGGCAGCTGCACCCGTTGCCTGGATGCCTGCCCGACCGCCGCCTTCGTCGAGCCGCGGGTCCTGGATGCCACGCAGTGTATTTCCTACCTGACTATCGAATCCCGACTCCCGATTCCCGATGCTCTGGTTGAGAGGCTGGATGGGTGGGGCTTCGGGTGCGACATCTGCAACGACGTGTGCCCCTGGAATGTGCGCTTTGCCGAGCCCACGAACCTGGCGGCCTATCAGGACCGCCACGCCATCGCGCTCGAGGATCCCGATTGCTTCGCCAGAATGGAGCAGGTCGAGTTTGCGCAACGCTTCGACGATACTCCGCTCGAGCGGCCCGGCCTAGCCGGGATGCGGCGCAACTGGGCAGCGGCATACCGAAGCCTCTCGAGCGAGGACGTCAAGTGATCGAGCGGGTGCATTCCTTCGCGATCTTCGTGAACAATCTGGACCGCGCCACGGAGTTCTACCGCGATACCCTCGGACTCCTGGTGCACAAACAAGGTCGCTTCGGACTGGAGCTATTCCTTGAGCCGCCGCATCTCGGTGTCCACCCTGCGGTACACCCGGATGCCAAGGGCCTCGTGGGAAGACATACCGGGATCACTCTCTACGTGCCCGGACTGCTGCATTTCTGCGGTATGCTGCACGAGCGCGGCGTTCGCTTCGTCCGGGAGCCTACGCGGATGGAATGGGGAGTGATGGCGATGATCGCCGATCCGGAGGACAACATCTTCGCGCTGTGGGACGACAGCGCGCCGGAAGGCTAGAGCTGGGCGAGGATCTTCCTGAAGCGGGGGTGCTCGCGCAGGGATTCCAGATCGGAGTCGTTCTCGATCCACTCCCGGTAGGCATAACCCCGCAGCACTGCCTGTTCCAGGCAATCAAGCGCCTTGTCGGGATCGCCGAGGAGGGCATAGACGCAACCCACGTTATACAGCACGCCCGAGTCTCCCGGATCCACCGCGAGCGCCCGTTCCAGCCACTCGACCGCTCGCTGCTTGTCTCCCATCATGCCGACGTCACCGGCGCCGAAATAGAGCGCCCGTGCGTCGTCGGGATAGAGCTCGAGATGCTTCTCGACCTTCGCAATGGTTCTGCGGCGCGCGTTCCCCTCCTCCTCCTTGCGGCCGAGTGCGGCGTACACCTGGGGCAGCAGCGCCAGGGCCTGAAAGTCCTCAGAACGCACCTCGCTCGCCTTCTCGAACCACTGGGCCGCTGGCTCCAGCTTGCCCTGCTCGAAGCAGGCCCGGGCATAGAAGTAATACGCCTCGTAGAGGGTTGGATCGAGCTTGATCGCGGTCTCGAACTCCGCTTCGGCGGCGCTGTACTGCTTGCGGAGCGTCAAAGCCAGGCCGCGCGAGGCGTGGGCCTCCGCCAGGTCGGGAGCCAGCTGGAGGGCCTTAAGGCTGGAGGTTTCCGCCTGGCTGAGATTGGCGTCACTGCGGTCCCACCAGCGATAGAGCATGGAGCTGCAGTCGGCTATGCCGGCGTAGGCGCGCGCAAACGTCGGATCCACCTCGGCGGCCCTCTGAAACATGCGCCGGGAGAACTGCAGGCTCTTCTCCCGGTGCTGATGCTGGAACTGCCGGCCACGGAGATAGTATTCGTAGGCCTGAACGTTCTCCGGACGGGCCTGTTCGATGGCGCGCTTAGCATCATCGCTCAGCACCACCCGCAGCGCCTTCACGATGTTCCCGGCGATCTCGTCCTGAACCGCAAAAACGTCCTCCATCTGCCGATCGTAGCGATCCGACCAGACGTGGTAGCCGTCGGAGACGTTGATGAGCTGCGCGGTGATCCGCAGTCGGTGCCCGGCCTTGCGGACGCTGCCCTCCAGCACGGTGCTGACGCCGAGCTGCTCGCCCACGGCGCGGATGTCCTGGTTCTTGCCCTTGAAGGCGAAGGCCGAAGAACGCGACGCCACCCGCAGCGCCTGGATCTTGGTGAGGGCGTTGATGATCTCTTCTGCCATTCCGTCGGTGAAGTAGTCCTGATCCTTCTCCGGACTCATGTCCACGAAGGGCAACACGGCGATCGATTTCGCGGCCTTGGGTGCCGCGGGCATGCTGCCGGTGACCGGAGAGGGACCGGGCGGCGTCGTGCTTATCCCCGGAACGGCCAACGCCTGCGCGAACTGCAGCGTGGTGGCAAAGCGGTCTTCGGGCCGGCGCTCGAGCGCCTTCATGATCGCGCGATCCACGGCTTCGGGGATTTCTGGGTTGCCGGCGCGCAGCGGTTTCGGCGTCTCCGAGAATCGCTTCATGATGATGGATTGCGGATTGGTTCCGGTGAACGGTGGAACGCCTCCTACCATCTCATACACTGCGCAGCCCAGGCTGTAGAGATCGCTCCGGCCATCGAGCTCGCTTTCTCCCGATGCCTGTTCCGGGCTCATGTAGGCCGGCGTGCCGACGGTGGAGCCGGTCTGGGTGAGGTTTTCGCTCCCGGCCGCGCTCACCGCTTTGGCGATGCCGAAATCGGTGACCATCGCCTCGCCTTCGTGCAACATGACGTTCTCAGGCTTGATGTCGCGATGCACCACGCCTTGGGTGTGGGCATATCCCAGCGCGCTCGCGACGTGCCGGGCGATCTGCAGCGCCTCCTCCAGCGGAAGCCGCCCGCGAGTCATCCGGTCCCGCAGCGATTCTCCCTGTACGAACGGCATGATGTAGTAGAGCAAGCCGTCCGCTTCGCCGGAGTCGATCAGGGTGAGGATGTGGGGATGACTGAGCCGCGCCGCGATCTGGATCTCGCGGAGAAACCGATCGGTGCCGAGATGTGATGCGATGTGGGGATGCAGGATTTTGACTGCGACCGGGCGATGGTGCTTGAGATCCTGGGCGAGGTATACCGTCGCCATGCCGCCGCGGCCGATTTCACGCTCGACGATGTAGCGCCCGGCGAGGGCGTGGGCCAGTTTGTCCTTCAGATCGAGCATCGGCGAGGGACTTTCAGCGGATTGCGGAAACTACCGGCCTCGCCGGGATTCTGCTAGAAGCGGGCGGCTTTCCGCTTGCGCCGCCGAGCCGCCGCGGACTTGAGCTTCCGGGCTTCGCTTGGCTTGAGGTAATGCCGCTTGGCGCGGAGATCCTTCAGGATCCCGGCCTTGATGACCTTTTTCTTGAACGCCTTGAGTGCGCCGTCGAGCCGGTCGCCCTCGCCGATCGTCACTTCGATCATGCAGTCTCTCCTCCGTAAAGGACGGACGGTGGGGACAGTGGGACGGTGAGGACTGAACTACCGTCCGACTGCCCGCACCGTCCCCACCGTCCTACCGAAACAACAGGCGGCCCCGAAAGGCCGCCCGTTTGGCTTACTTGGCGATCTTGACGACGTTCTCCGCCGCCGGGCCCTTCTGGCCCTGGACGATGGTGAATTCCACCTTCTCGCCTTCGGCGAGCGAACGGAATCCCTTGTCCTGAATCGCCGAGTGATGGACGAAGCAGTCCTTCTCGCCGTTCTCCGGGGTGATAAAACCAAACCCCTTGGCATCATTGAACCACTTCACCGTACCGGTCGTACGCATTTCCTACTCCTGTTGTATTTGTAATCGGAGTCCCGGAAACGGTACTGACCGACTACATGTGAATCGCGATCTTTCCCCTCGCGCGGGGGGCTTCACCAAACCCCGGACTATCCGTGGGAGTGGCCGAACGAACGAAGGGGGTCGCAATGAGAGCGACCCCCCATGCAATCGTTCCCGAAGCCTACTCAAAACACCAATGAGCGTCTGAGCAAGCACCAAACTAGTACAAAGTTGCCTGAATTTCAAGCCTTACGGTTCCGGGCGCCTCACCGGTTCCTCGCCGCCCAGCTGGGTGGCGATGGCGACGCTGTCATCGGGAATGGTGACGCCTTCGGCGCCGAGCAGCCGGAACAGCTTCCACTGCTGTTGCTTGGCGGACCAGACGCGCGGGCCGTTGTACATGAGAGAGATCAACAGCACGCCTTCCGGCCTGCCCAGATAGCCGGTGACCGTGGCCACGTCTCCCAGCGTCCCGGTCTTCGCGCGGACGACTCCCGGCCCGGGCAGTCCTCGCGCCAGCTTGCGGAGCGTGCCGACGCCGTTGCTGGGCAAGAGCTGCGAGAAGCCGCGACCAGCGGGCGAGAGCGGGAAGCGGGCGAGATAGGAGATGAACGCGAGGGGCGTCACGCGGTCTTCGTGTGAGAGGCCGCTGCCGTCGACCAGGCGGATGCCGCTCTGCTCACCGGTGATCTGCTGCACGTGCGCGGTCAGCTGCTCGGCGGGACGGTCATCTCCCGCAGCCCAGAGCAGCATCAGCTCGGCCCCGATGTTGAGGCTGCGCCGGTTGACCTCGCTCGCGATCGAATCGAACGGCTCGGAGCTGACCTGCGCCAGCACAAAGGGGGCGGTCGCTGCCACAGGGGCGGAGATGCCGCTGGCCCGGATCCACTCGACTCCGGCGTCCCGCAGCGCACGGGCCCAGCTCGCCTCGAGCAGGGCCCGCGGATCGGGCGCGGTGGTGGTGAACCACCTGATGCGCGCGCGCGTGCCGATCGTACCGGTCACGAGGTAACGGCCGCCCTCCCCTCGCGCGTAGTGCAACCGGGACCTGCGTCCTACCACCGTACGGGCACGAATCTCGACGAGCTCCCCGACCCCGGCGGGTGATTCCGCCACGAGCGTGGGAGCCTTGCCCGCCGCCTTCCCCGGGGCGATTGCAAAACTCAGCAGGTTTTCGTTGAGGGTGAGGGCTCCGATCAGCGGAGCAAAGAGGCGGCCCTTGTGGCGCGGGCTCCAGACCTCAGGATATGACGCACTGGCCTGACCGGCGGAGCTCACCACGTTGAAAGGGCCGATCAGTCTGCGGATACCGGTACGATAGAGCTGTACGGCAAGCTCGCGTAGACTGGGTCCCCCGCGCGTCGGACGCTCCAGCGTAGGATCTCCGTTCAGCTCGAGCGCCCAGGTGCCGATCCAGGTGCCCGAGGCGGAATCGACGTGGCCGCTGCCCATGACACGGGTGAGTCGGCGCGCATCGCTGCCCACGATGCTGCGGGCAAAGCCGGTGGTGAAGAGCTTCACAGTGGAGGCGGGAATCATGGGGCGGGTAGGTTCCACACCCCAGATGAGCTGCCCGTCGAGCGTCGCCACCGCGATGGCCCATTTGCCAGGAGCCGCTCGCGATGCACCCCTGTACCAGGCCTCCAACTGCGCCTGAACGGTGCGGCCTTCCTTGGCGGCCGGACGCGGAACCGCCCCGACCGGCGAGGCGCTCGCGGCCAGCAGCAAGACGATGGAGGCGCGTCCGAGCTTCATTTCAGCAGCGATTTGGCAATTGTCAGCAGTTGCATGTTGCTAGTGCCCTCATAAATCGTGCCAATCTTCGCATCCCGGTAGTATTTCTCGGCGGGATACTCCTTCGAATAGCCATAGCCGCCAAAGAGCTCTACGCACATGGAGGTGGTCCGATCGGCCACCTGGGAGCTGAAGAGCTTGGCCATGGCCGCCTCCGTTGTGAACGGCCGGTCTCCATCCTTTAGACGAGCGGCGTTGTAGACCATTAGACGCGCGGCTTCCACCTCTGTCCGCATTTGAGCCAGCTGAAATTGGACCCCCTGAAACTCGGCCACGGCCTTGCCGAATTGTTTGCGCTCCTTGACGTATGCCAGCGCCGCATCGAGCGCGCCCTGGGCGATGCCGATCATCTGCGCGCCGATCCCGATTCTTCCCTCGTTCAGGGTCTCTATGGAGATCTTGTAGCCGAGCCCAACCGGTCCAAGCACGTTCGCCTCGGGGACCCTGCAGCGTTCCAGGATCAGCTCGCAGGTGCTCGAGGCGCGAATGCCCAGTTTGTTCTCCTTCTTGCCCACCGAGAAGCCGGGAAAGTCCCGCTCGATCAGAAAGCCGGTGATTCCCTTGTAGCCCTTCGACGGGTCGGCGTTGGCGAAGACGATGAAGATGCCCGCCTCGGCTCCGTTGGTGATCCAGAATTTCCGGCCGGTGAGCTCCCAGAAACCGTCGTGTGCCACAGCGCGGGTCTGTAGCGCAAAAGCATCGCTTCCGCTGCCCGGCTCCGACAGGGCGAACGCCCCCAACAGCCCGGTGGTCATCCGCGGAAAGAGCCGAGCCTTCTGCTCTTCGTTGGCCCAGCGCAGCAGGCAGTTGTTGACCAGCGTGTTATGCACGTCGACGTAAATCGCGGCGGAGGCGTCGACCCGCGCGAGCTCTTCGATGGCAAGGGTCGCGAGGAAGAAGGATGCCCCCGAGCCGCCCCACTTCTCGGGTACTTCGACTCCCATCAGGCCCAACTCGAAGAACTTCTGGATGAGGTCGGGCCTAAAATGGCCGGCCTCATCCATTTCGCGCACATGCGGACGGATCTCCGCCTCCGAGAATTCGCGCACCGTTTGCCGGAAGAGCTCCTCCTCTTCGCTCAGCACGGTGAGTGCTGGTGCCTGATTCAGGATCTCTGGCATGGCTGGCTCTCCGGGGCGGGCTTCACGCTGCTAAACCTTTGAAATATAGGGAATTGCGACGCCGGACAACAGCGCTTCGGAGGGTTTGCCTAGGCCTGACCAGCCGCAAGGACGTCGAGCGCAACCGGAACCCGGCCGAGCGGTGCGGAGACCTGCGCGCCGCTCAGCCGGTCCCGCACGGCAGCGAGCATCTCGCGGGCGATGCGCACTCCTTCCGCGAGGCCTTCCTCGCGGCCGCGCTCACTGGCTCGCCGCATCCGTCCCAGGATCTCCTCAGGTACGCTCACGCCGGGAACTTCGTTGGCCAGGAACTCGGCATTTCGGAGGGAGACGAGGGGCCAAATACCGCCGATAATGGGCAGCTTGAAGTGCTCAACTTGCTTGAGGAAACGATCGAGTTGTTCCAGGTCGAAGACGGGCTGGGTGATCGCGAACTCGGCGCCCGCCTCCACCTTCCAGTGAAAGCGGCGCAGCTCGCGCTCCAGGTCGGGCGCCGCCGGGTTCACCCCCACACCGATGACGAAGTTCGTCGGCGCGCCGATCGCGTTGTGGCCCGGATCCAGTCCGCGATTGAGCCGTGCGACCAGGTTGGTCAGCCCGATGGCGTCGATGTCGAAGACGGCGGTCGCGTCGGGGTAGGGTCCCATTTTGGGGGGATCCCCGGTGACGAGCAGGAGGTTGCGCAGCCCGGCGGCGGCGGCTCCGAGGAGATCTGAGAGCATGCCAAGCAGGTTGCGATCGCGGCAGGCGTAATGGACGACGGACTCGAGCCCCACTTCCCGCTCGATCATGAGCCCAGAGAGCAACGCGCCCATCCGACTCTGCGCGCGGGGCCCGTCGGGGACATTCACCGCATCGACCCCTGCTGCCTTCAGTGCGCGGCACTGCGCGAACATCGGTGCGGGATCGACGCCCTTGGGCGGCACGATCTCGACGGTGGTGATGAATTCGCCCCGCGCGAGCTTGCCGCCGTAGTGCGAGCGCTCGGCGAGTGGCGCGGGCTCGACTCCCTGCGCGGGCTGCTCGGTCGTCACGGCGAGCGACGCGTGCCGCGGCATCACCGATTGCACGAAGCCGGCCATCGCCTTGATGTGTTCGGGCGTCGTGCCGCAGCAACCTCCCACGAAGCGTGCTCCTGCCTCCGCGATCCGCTTGGCGTAATTGCCCATGTACTCCGGCGACGCCATATAGATCTTGCGATCCCCCACATCGCGCGGCAGACCGGCGTTGGGCTGGGCCGAGATCGGGCGGGTCACCACCGCCGCGAGCTGCTCGACGGCCTCCAGCACTCCGTGCGGTCCGACGGAGCAATTCACGCCAATGACATCGGCACCCATTTCCTCGAGGAGCGGCCCGAAGGCCACCGGCTCGGTGCCATAGTGGGTGCGGCCATCGGTTCCGATCGTCATCTGGGCAATGACCGGCAGGTCGGTGAGCGAGCGAACCGCGCTGAAGGCCGCGCGCAGCTCTTCCACATCGCTGAAGGTCTCGAGGATGAAACCGTCTACTCCGCCTTCCAGCAGGCCGCGGGCCTGGCGCGCGAAGTTCGCTCGCGCCTCCTCGGTGGAGGTTTCGCCGAAGGGCTCGATCCGGATGCCGAGGGGTCCGATCGCCCCGACCACCGCGACTCGCTGGCCCGCTGCCGCGCGGGCGATTTCCGCCGCTGCTCGGTTGATCCGCTCGGTCTCGTCGGCCAGGCCGTACTGCGCCAGCTTCCGAGGATTGGCGCCGAAGGTGTTCGTCTCGATCAGCTCCGCACCGGCGCGGACGTACTCGCGATGGATCTCCTTGACCAGGTCGGGCTGCCGCAGGACGAGCTCGTCGAAGCAGACGTTGAGGAACACCCCGCGGCCGTAGAGCATGGTTCCCATCGCGCCATCGAAGACGTGGGTGCGGCCATCGGCGATCAGCTCGCGCAGCGTCATCGGTCGTACCCCAGATTGGGGGCGAGCCAGCGCTCGACTTCCGGCACGCTCATTCCCTTACGCCGCGCGTAGTCCTCGACTTGGTCGCGTCCCAGCTTCCCTACCCCGAAATAGCGCGCCTCAGGGTGCCAGAAGTACCAGCCGCTGACGGCCGCGGTCGGAAACATCGCAAAACTCTCGGTGAGTCGGATGCCCGTCCGCTCGGTCGCCTCGAGCAGCTCGAACAGCAATTGCTTTTCCGTGTGATCGGGACAAGCGGGATAGCCGGGCGCCGGACGGATGCCCTGGTAGGCTTCCTTGATGAGCTCCGCGTTGGCGAGCGATTCTTCCGGTGCATATCCCCAGAGCTCGCGGCGCACCCGCTCGTGCAGACGCTCCGCGAAGGCCTCGGCCAGCCGGTCGGCCAGCGCCTTTGCGAGGATGGCGGAATAGTCATCGTGGGCGCGCTCGAACTCGCTTACCAGCGCATCGAGCCCGTGGCCCGTCGTCACGGCGAAGCCGCCGACGTAGTCCAGCGGTCCGGAACCGAGCGGCGCCACGAAGTCCGCCAGCGCCAAATTGGCGCGACCGGCCGCCTTGGCCATCTGCTGGCGCAGCGTGTGGATGACGGCGCGGCGCTCCCGCGCGGCCTCGTCGTGGTAGAGCTCGATATCGTCGCCGACGGCGTTGGCCGGCCAGAACCCGACGACCCCGTTCGCGGTGAGCCGGTCCTCGCGCACGATGCGCTCGAGCAGGGCTTGCGCGTCCTTAAAGAGGGGGCCTGCTGCTGCGGCCGTCGCCGGATCGGTGAGAATGTCGGGATAGTGACCCGGTAGCTCCCACGCCTGGAAGAAGGGCGTCCAGTCGATGCGCTCGATCAGCTCCGCCAGCGGGTAGCGCTCGAAACTCCGCAAACCGAGAAAGGACGGTCGTGGCGGGGCGGCTCCGTTGGTGGGAACGAAGCGGGCCGCGCGCGCCTCGCTGAGCGGGGCCAGGCGGTCGCCCGCTGCCCGCTCGGCGCGAGCGCTCCGCACGTTGTCGTAGTCCGCCGCGACACCAGCCAGGAAACCCTCTCGCAGCGTTTGGCTGAGCAGACTCGAAGCCACTCCCACGGCCCGGGAGGCGTCGAGCACGTGCACCACCGGACCGGAATAGCGCGGAGCGATCTTCACCGCGGTGTGGACCTTCGAGGTTGTGGCGCCGCCGATCAGGAGCGGCAGCGCAAACTTTTCCCGCGTCATTTCTTCGGCGACGAAGGACATCTCCTCGAGCGACGGGGTGATCAGACCGGAGAGACCGATGAGGTCAACGGCTTCGCGCCGGGCGGTATCGAGAATCTTCGCGCACGGCACCATCACGCCGAGATCGATCACCTCGTAGTTGTTGCACTGCAACACCACGCCCACGATGTTTTTCCCGATGTCGTGCACGTCGCCCTTCACCGTGGCGAGCAATACCTTGCCCTTGGCCCTGGGAGCCGCGCTCGCTTTTTCCGCTTCGAGGAACGGGACCAGATAGGCCACGGCCTTCTTCATGACCCGGGCGCTCTTGACCACCTGGGGCAGAAACATCTTCCCGCTGCCGAAGAGATCGCCGACCACATTCATTCCGTCCATCAAGGGACCTTCGATCACGGCGATCGGCCGGCCGAGCTCGAGGCGGGCTGCCTCGGTGTCTTCCACGATGAATGCGTCGATGCCTTCGACCAGCGCATGGATCAAGCGTTCCCGCACCGGGTGCTGCCGCCAGGCCAGATCCTCCATCCGGTCGACCTTGCGCCCCTTGACCGATTCGGCGACGGCCAGCAGTCGCTCGGTGGCATCGGGACGGCGGTTCAAGACGACGTCCTCGACCCGCTCGAGCAGCTCGGGGGGAATGTCGTCGTAGATCGGGAGGGCACCGGCGTTGACGATGCCCATGTCCATGCCGGCCCGGACCGCATGGTAGAGGAAAACCGCGTGCATCGCCTCGCGGATCGCGTCATTGCCCCGGAACGAAAAGGAGAGGTTGCTCACCCCGCCGCTCACGTGGACGTGGGGGATCTCCTGCTTGATGCGCCGGGTGGCCTCGATGTAGTCGAGGCCGTAGTTATCGTGGGCCTCGATCCCCGTAGCGATGGCGAAGATGTTCGGATCGAGGATGATGTCCTCGGGTGGAAAGCCGGCCTGCTCGGTCAGCAAGCGATACGCCCGCTTGGCGATCTCCACCTTTCGCTCGGCGCTGTCGGCCTGGCCGCGCTCATCGAAGGCCATTACGATGACCGCCGCGCCATAGCGGCGCACCAGGGCGGCCTGGCGCAGAAACTCCGCTTCGCCCTCCTTGAGTGAAATCGAGTTCACCACCGCCTTGCCTTGCACGCACTTGAGACCTGCCTCGATGACCGACCACTTAGAGGAATCGATCACCAAGGGGACTTTGCTGATGTCGGGCTCGGAGGCGATGAGCTTGAGGAAGGTGCCCATCACCCGCTCCGAGTCGAGCAGGCCTTCATCCATATTCACGTCGACCATCTGCGCCCCGCTCTCCACCTGCTGGCGCGCCACAGCGAGGCCGGCCTCGTATTTCCCCTCGGTGATGAGCTTCGCGAAGCGACGGGAACCCGTCACGTTGGTCCGCTCGCCGATATTTACAAAGAGCGTATCGGGTCCCACGGTGAGGGGCTCCAGGCCGGACAGGCGAAGGCGCGGCGCCAGAGCGGGACGCTGGCGGGGGGGGAGCCCCTCGACGGCCGTCGCGATGGCGCGGATATGCCCGGGCGTCGTGCCGCAGCATCCGCCGACGATGTTGAGGAAGCCGTGCTCGGCGAATTCCCGCAGGATAGCAGCCATGCCGTCGGGCGTCTCGTCATATCCCCCAAACTCGTTCGGCAAGCCCGCGTTGGGATGCACGCTCAGGTAGACCGGAGCGACCCGCGAGAGCTCCTGGACGTACGGGCGAAGCGCCTGGGCACCCAACGCGCAGTTGAGGCCTACTGAAAGCGGCCTCGCATGCATCACGGAATGCCAGAACGCTTCCACGGTCTGACCGGAGAGCGTCCGCCCGCTCTGATCGGTGATCGTACCGGAAATCATCACAGGCAGCTGGATTCCGCTCGCCGCAAACAAGCCGTCGAGCGCGAAGAGCGCGGCCTTCGCGTTGAGGGTATCGAAGATGGTCTCCACCAGCAGCAGGTCCGCTCCGCCTTCGACCAGCGCGGCGGCCGCTTCGGAGTAGGTCGCCACCAATTGGTCGAACGTCACGTTCCGAAATCCCGGATCGTTGACATCGGGAGAGATCGACGCGGTACGGCTGGTTGGGCCGAGCACCCCCGCGACGAAGCGGGGCCGGGCTGGATCGCGGGCCTCGAAATCGTCGGCGGCCTCGCGGGCGAGCTCTGCAGCCCTGCGGTTGAGCTCGGGCACCAGGGCTTCCATGCGGTAATCGGCCATCGAGATGGCCGTGGAGTTGAACGAATTGGTCTCGATGATGTCGGCGCCCGCCTCGAGATACGCGAGGTGAATTCCGCGGATGAGATCGGGTCGCGTCAGGCAGAGCAAGTCGTTATTGCCCTTGAGGTCGACCGGCCAGTCGGCGAAACGGGCTCCGCGGTAGTCGGGCTCCCGGAGTCGGTGGGTCTGGATCATGGTCCCCATTGCCCCGTCGAGCACGAGGATCCGCTGGGCGAGCAGCGCTTCCAGGCGCGCCAGCCGGGCGGCGCGACGCTCCGTCAGAGAGCCGGATCGGGCTAGTGGATCGGACACGGGCTGGCTCGCTCCCAAAAACAGAAATGCCGAGGCTAAAACGGCCCCGGACGGCGTTTTAGCGATTGTTTAACGTGGCCGCAATCAGCGCAAATCGCCACGAGCGGTTGTTCCGGACGCCTTAAGGATAGGGGATTAGAGCCCGGAGAGCCAGGGAGGGAGCGAGGTGCTAGGGGCCGGGGACTATGCCGAGCTTGTGCTCCACCGCCTGTACAGTCAGGCCGTGGACCAGCACTGTCTTGCGGCGCGCCGAGGCACCTCCGGTCAGCTCCAGACTGGAGCGAGCGACGCCGAGCAGCTTTGCCAGAAAGCGGAGCAGCTCGAGATTCGCCGCCCCGTCGACCGGTGGGGCAGCTATCCGGATCTTGAGGGCGCCGCCCTGCAGTCCCGCGAGTCCGGTGCGAGAGGCGCGCGGCTGGATATGCAGGGTGAGTCGTACCCCGTCCGGAGCCGGCTCAACCGGCGGCATCAAAGCACACCGAGCAGGAGCCCCCGTAGAACCAGGATGAGGATGTACGCGACGAACGGGCTGAGATCGATAGGCCCAAAGGAAGGAAGCCGACGGCGGAGCGGCTCGATGATCCAGTCGGTGAGCAGGTACGCAGGCCGAATCCAGCGATTGTAGCGACCCGCACCCAGCCAGCTCCCGATAACCCGGACGATGATTGCGAAGAGCAGGAGGGAACTCGCCGCAACGACCGTGAGGTGGAGCCAGGCTCGCAGTCCGGCGTGCCGCATCGAGTCGAACACTGCGACAGCACCCGTCACCCAGCGCACGGCACTGATGGCTAACAGTCCGAGCACCAACACGACCCCGAGCAACCAGAGCGGAGCGTCCTGGGGATTGCCGCCCCTGGAAGCCACACTCCGCTCGATCGGACGGACGAAAGGGTCGCTCCATTTCCTCACGAAGCGGGGCCACCAGCCAAACGGCTGGAGCGAACGACGCCTGACCGCCCAATGAGTCAGCAGAATGAGCAGGGCAGCGACAAAGGCGAGCAACGCGCTGGCGCGCACTGCGGAATCAATCGCCTTGCCGGCATTGCTGAACATTGAAAAGGCCCGCGCTCCGGGAGGATTGCGGGCCGAAATGTGCGGGCAGCGGGAGCGGCGCGAAAGAGCCGCTTCAGTCGCCGGGAGTGAGCCGCTTTTCCAGCAGGTACCAGGTTCGGCCGCCGATAAAACCCTCCCGACGGATCAGGCAGTGCCAGCCCAGTGCTTCGAGCAGGTTTTCCTCACCGACGTGATCGGTCCAGAGCTCGAGGACATGGGCGCCTTGTTCCGCGGCGCGGATTTCGAAAGCCGCGAGGAGGCGGTGCGCGTGACCCTGGTGCCGCTCGCGCGGCAGGACCCCTACCTCGACGACGGAAGCCACGCCGCCCCGCAGTGACCAGCGGAGCCCGCCGATCCAGTCCCCGATCTCATCGGTGAGGACCAGGTGGCGTTCGTCGGGGCTTTCGTTGCCGGCGCCCTCATCGCTGTCGTCGGAGAGGTCTCGCAGCCAATCAGCGAATTCCTCTCCCGACTCCATTTCGCGAATGCTGAGCTGCCGATCATCCTGTACCATGAGTACCTCACGCCTACGGGTCACGCGACGAGCAGACACGCATACGTCGTGCCGTTCAGCGGACGCGGCATTGGCGTACGGCCGGAGGCGAGTTTGCGCAAGCGATCGAGGCTGTCATTCCCCGCGCAAGCACCCCACAGGCCGTGCTTTGCGCGCTTCGGGCGGCTTCCGCCTCATCGGAAGCGGTGGCTGTGGCGCAATTTCGCGCATTAGCAAAACTGACACATATCTGACATTCCACCTTTTGGGCGGACAGGGTGGTCCACAGCAGGAAAACCACAAACGCCAGGACAGCCAGAACGACGAGCGCCTTCCGTGGTATCGCCGGAAACGATCCCATAAGAGCACCTGCTGAGTGATGAATTGCTAAACTTCGCGAATTCGTGATCTCAGGCTGCAGGCAACGCTGGCATTCCGCAGTATCCGCTTACCCAGCGCTTGAACGCCGGAAGACGACCCGGCGGTCTTGCTAGGGTGCCGGGCTCATCCTGCCCGAAAGGCCTGGAGCAGCACCGGAAGCGCGCCGATGAGCCAGACAAGCCCGGCAGCTGCGACCGCCTTCCCGGTGGTTATTCCCGTCATCTGCTTGAGACCCACCGCGACGAGCGCCGTGATCCACAGAGTAAACAGATCCAAGCGCCCCAGCAGTGCCAGGAGGGCCGCATTAGTGCTCTCCGGGTCCAGAAGCCTCCCGATTCCGAGGCTCACGCTGAAGCGGCTGACGAGCTTGGCTTCGTCCATCAGGAGCGCCTGTACGCCGCTGGAGATGTACTCCACGATTCTCGGGAAATACGCGAAGGTCGCGATCGTGGCGCCCTGGGCGTAACTCAACCGTCCTCCCACCATGCGCCCCCCCAGCCAGACCACAGCGCCGAGGACAAAAATGGTGATCGGAAGGGTCACGACCACCACGATCGGGGCAAAGCTGCTGGAGAACTTCCGACCCATCTCCAGCTGTTCCGGGGTCACGTTCGGCCTGGACGCCATGACGCGCTGAAACTCGGCGTCCAGAATGGGCTGCATAGCGCTGCGGGTTGCCAGGAAGATCACCGCGATCAGCACGATGAGCACAACGAGAGCAAACCCGAATTTCCCATCACTGCGCCGGCGGAAGAGCTCCGCCGGGGCAATAAAGACGTCGATGAAGTCTTCCCAGCGCGAGCTGCCGCTGGCGGCGGGAGCGGCGGGCGCTGTTGGCGAGTCGCTCATGCGAGCTCCGAGGGGGGAGAAGATTCCTGCCGTAGCCAGTCCAGATAACCGGGATCCCCGGCGGCGATGGGCGTCGCGACGATCTCGGGTTGCT
The DNA here is from genome assembly GCA_036002045.1 of Gemmatimonadales bacterium. Classification (GTDB taxonomy): domain Bacteria; phylum Gemmatimonadota; class Gemmatimonadetes; order Gemmatimonadales; family GWC2-71-9; genus JABFSM01. Next base: position 54,203 of record DASYTT010000042.1, on the reverse strand, counting down.
GATAGGAATGGAGCGTGCGAATCCGCTCGACCAGCTGGGTCAGCCGGTCCTCGACCGTCTTTGCGGTGCACAGCCACTCAGTGGCCCGCGTCACCGCTCCCTCCCAGCGATAGACACTCCGGACGGGTCCGATGACCTGCACGCAAGCTGCCAGGCGCTCTTCCACCAGCGTGGTCGCGAGGTTTTCAGCCTGCGCTTCGCTGTCCAGCGTGGTGCTGACCTGGTAGCAGCCTGTCACGAGCAAGAGCCGGGGGGCGGCCTCAGGGCCGGCAACCCCGGGGTCGCGGCCGGATCGACTCCGTCGTCAATCGGGATCGCGGCCGCCCGCCAGCCGCTCTTAAACTTTACCGTGAGCCGGTAGCCCAACGGATCGGCGTCCACCGTTTCGACATCCGGCAGGCGCCGGGCAAAACACGCGGCGCGGTTGGCTTGCTCCATGGCGGCGGCGGAATCGGAAGTCATCCGCCACGCCGCCAGGGAGCGGCCGATCGCTACGAGCTCGGCCTGTTCCCGGCCGAGGCGGGCAAACCGGTTCGCCGAAAGCAAGCCCGACTGACTGACGATCGGCTCATAGTTGTCGTAGGGGCGGCAGCCGACCAGAGAGAGTCCCGCCAGAGCAGCCAGAGCGAGAGAGCGCATCGCGAGCCTCGGAAGGAATCGAGTCGGGTTCCGGCTGGAATATACTCGACGGCGATATCTTGACGGTGTGAGACGGCGCTTTCCCCTGCTGCTGGCAGCTCTGCTTGCGACGTGTCGGGCCGCGCCCGCGCCGCAGCTTTCCGGTCCGCTGGATGTATTCAACGCCGGCAGTCTGGGCTATCCGTTTCGCGAGCTCTTGGCCGCGTTCGCCCGGGCGCATTCCGGTGTCGAGCCCAGGCAAGAGAGCTCCGGCAGCCTCGAGGCCGCAAGAAAGCTGACCGAGCTCGGCAAGATTCCCGATGTGCTCGCGGTCGCGGATCACGGCGTGATCGCCAAGCTCCTGATGCCGCGCTACACGAGCTGGTATGCTAGCTTCGCCTCCAACGCCATGGTGCTGGCCTACTCGGATCGCTCGGCGGGCGCGGGCGAAGTGTCGGGCGATAACTGGTGGCGGATCCTGCTGCGCCCGGAGGTCCGCTGGGGGAGCTCGGATCCCGCCCTGGATCCGAATGGCTATCGGTCGCACATGGTGTTCCAGCTCGCCGAGCTCCACTACAGCGAGCCGGGACTCGCGCAACGACTCGAGGCGGCAATCCGGCCCCGCTATGTTCGCCCGAATGAAGCCCAGCTGCTGGGACTCGTGCAGGCCGGCGAGCTGGACTACGCCTGGTCCTACCGCTCGCTGGCCGCCACGGCAGGGCTTCGCTGGGTCACCCTGCCGCCCGAGATCGACTTGAGCGACCCGGCGCGAGCGCAAGACTACAGCGTCGCGCGGATTCGGCTACCGGGTCCGCGACTCGGGTCGGCCGACTCCGTGGAGTTCCGCGGGGAGCCGATCCTCTATGCGGTGACGATTCCCACTGCGGCCCCGCACCCCGAGCTGGCGCGCGCGTTCGTGCAATTCGTGGTTTCGGAGTCGGGCCAGGCCATCCTGCGGCGGGCGGGCTTCACGGTCTTGAGCCACCCCATTCTCACGGGCAAGGTGCCGGCGATCCCGGGGCTCGCGCCCCGCGAGTAAATTGCCTCGCCAGATTCCCAGGAGACACTCCATGAACGGCACCACCAAGGTCCCGACGCCCCATAACGAACCGGTGCTCGGCTACGCGCCTGGCAGTCCAGAGCGTGCAGCGGTAAAGGCCGAGCTGACCCGCCTGCGTGGCATGGTCACCGAGATCCCGGTGATCGTGAACGGACAAGATTTGCGCACCGGCAAAACGATAAAGGTGGTGGCGCCGCACCGGCATCAGCTGCAGCTCGCCAGCACCCATCAAGCGGACGCGCGTGCGCTGACCTCCGCGGTCGCGGCCGCCCGCCGTGCGCAGCGGGAGTGGGCAAGCTGGCGGTTCGAGGACCGGGCGGCCGTCTTCCTCAAGGCGGCCGAGCTACTGGCGGGACCGTGGCGGCAGACGCTGAACGCCGCGACGATGCTGGGCCAGAGCAAAACGATCTTCCAGGCAGAGATCGACAGCGCGACCGAGATCATCGATTTCCTGCGTTTCAACGTCCACTTCGCCGAGCGGATCTACGCCGAGCAGCCGATTTCCTCCCCCGGTGTCTGGAATCGCATGGATCACCGGCCGCTCGAGGGGTTCGTCTACGCGATTACGCCGTTCAACTTCACCGCTATCGGCGCCAATTTGCCCACGGCCCCGGCCATGATGGGCAATACAGTGATCTGGAAGCCGGCCGCCACGGCGAGCTTGAGCAACTACTTCTTCATGCGGCTGCTGCAGGAGGCGGGTCTGCCGCCCGGCGTGATCAACTTCGTGCCGGGAGACTCGCAGCAGGTGAGCGCCCGGCTACTGAGCGACCGCTTCCTCGCGGGGATTCACTTCACCGGCTCGACCACGGTGTTCCAGTCCCTGTGGAAGGGCGTAGCGGAGCGGCTCGAGGGATATCAGTCGTATCCCCGGGTAGTAGGCGAGACGGGGGGGAAGGACTTCATCCTCGCGCACCCGAGCGCGGATGCGGAGGCGGTAGCCGTAGCGATGGTGCGCGGGGCATACGAGTACCAGGGGCAAAAGTGCAGTGCGGCCTCGCGAGCCTATATCCCGCAGAGCCTGTGGCCCGGGATCAAGCAGCGCGCGCTGGAGATGATCGCCGATCTCAAGATGGGTGACGTGGCCGATTTCCGGAATTTCATGGGAGCGGTGATCGATGCGAAATCCTTCGCGAAACTGAAAGGTTATCTGGATACCGCGCGCAAAGATCGCGGTGTCACGATTCTGGCAGGCGGCGGCGCGGACGACAAACGAGGCTGGTTCATTGAGCCGACGCTGCTGCAGGTGAAGGATCCGAAGTACCGCACCATGTGCGAGGAGCTGTTCGGCCCGGTGCTCACGGTGTACGTGTACCCGGATCGCGCCTGGAAAACGACGGTCGGGCTCGTCAACAGTACGAGCCCCTACGCGCTCACCGGCTCGGTCTTCGCGCAGGAGCGGGCTGCCTTGCTGGAGGCGGCCGACCTGCTGCGGCACGCGGCGGGAAACTTCTATCTCAACGATAAGCCGACCGGTGCGGTGGTCGGCCAGCAGCCGTTCGGAGGCTCCCGGGCGAGCGGCACCAACGACAAAGCCGGTTCGATTCTGAATCTGCTCCGCTGGGTGTCGCCGCGATCCATCAAGGAGACTTTTGTTCCGCCCCACGACTACCGCTACCCCTTCATGCAGGCGGAGTAAGAGGTGAGAAGTGAGGGATGAGGGATGAGGGGTGAGGGGTGAGACGATCCGCCTCTCACCTCTGGTCTCGGTAAACCGCCCCTCCTTTCATCACAAAGGTCACGCGCTGGAGCTCGGTGATGTCGCGGAGCGGATCGCCCTGCACGGCGATCAGGTCGGCATAGCGACCAGCAGCCAGCGAGCCGAGGTTTTCGGTCTGGTCGAGTAAGCGCGCGGCGAGCGTCGTCGCTGAGCGGATGGCTTGCGCCGGAGTCATGCCGTATTCCACCAGGATGGCCAGCTCCTGGGCCTGATTCTCCGTCCAGGCATAGCCTCCCGCGTCGGTGCCGTAGGCGATCCAGTCGGCGGCGCTCCGCTTGAGCGCCTCGGCGAAGCCGGCGCGGGCCAATTCCACCATGCGTGGCCAGAGGCCCCCGCGTCCGGCGGCGACGTAACGGCCCACGAAAAGCGTGGGACACCAGTAGACCTGCTGCTGGACCATCCGCTCGACGAGATCCGCGGTCATGCCGTGGCCGTGCTCGATGCTGTTGACACCTGCCTTGAGCGCCGCATCGATCCCGTCCCAGGCCATGGCATGCGCGGCAACCTTGCGGCCCAGCCGATGGGCTTCGTCGACCAGCGCTTTCAGCTCTTCCTCGGTGAAGTTGAGCCGGCTGCGCAGCCTGCCGTCGTCGCCCAGGTAGTAGGCCCGATCCGCGTAGAACTTGATCCAGTCGGCGCCGAACTTGACCTGCTCGCGTACCGCTTTGCGGATCTGGTCGGCGCCATCCACGATCTGCACTCCCTCGGGAACGCGCAGCTCCCAGGAATAGCCGGAAAGCGGGTACATGCCGGTCGGCGCCAGCGCGCGCGTCGCGACGAAGAGCCGAGGTCCGGGAATGACGCCGCGGGCGATCGCGGTCTTCACGTCCACATCGGCGTAGAGCGCGCCCTCGGTCTCGAGATCGCGCAGCGTCGTGAAGCCGTTCAGCAAGGCGATGCGGACCGCGGCAGTCGCGCGAATGGTTCGGTAGGGAATCGATTCCTTGAGGAGCTGCGCATCGTACTCGGCTGCGGTGATGTCTCCCTGCAGCAGGATGTGAGTGTGCGCGTCGATCAATCCAGGCAATACGGTCGAGCGGGAGAGATCGATCGGCTGGGCTCCCGCTCCGCGTGCCGCGAGTCCCGCCCAGGGACCGACCGCCACGATTCGCTCCCCCTCGATCAGGATGCCCTGATTGACGCGGGGCTCGGCGCTCACCCCGTCGAGCAGGCGGCCAGCGTGAATCAGCAGGCGGCGGGGGGCGGGGGCAGGGGCGGGGGCGGGGCTCTGCGCCACGGCGCTCGGGTGAGAGAATGCCGCAAGGACCAGCAGGACGGCAACCGCGAAACGTCGCATGGTCATGCTCCGGGGAGTACGCCGCTCCATGGTAGGAGGCTCGGGAGCTCGGCGCAAACCATCACTCGGCGTCGGCTCGGGTACCCCGTCTTGCAATCCCGTGGAGCAAGAGATCCAGGCTCCCTTCCAGCAGCGCTTGATCGGAGAGTCGCTGGGCGTCGAATTCCGCGAAGCCGTCCTGGAGCAGTGCCTGATGGAGCAACCACGAGGGCACGGCGTGGAGCGCGAAGTCATGGCGTACCGCGCGAAACTCGGCGCGGGCCCGTCCAGCGTCGAGCACCCGCTCGAGCCGCGCGCGAATCTTCAGAATGACTTCGTCGAAATAGAAGCGGGTCAACTCAGGGAACTCCGCGAGCCCCGTATGCACCAGCCTGGTTAGCCGAAGCATCTCGGGGCGGCGGAGCGCCCCCCAAGTCTCTCGCAGGAAGCGCTGCAGCTTTTTCTGGGCGGTATCGGGGAAGAATCCCGCTGCGGCATCCTCCGGCCCGAGCCAGGTGGTGGTCTCCGCCCGGATCATTTCCCGAAAAAGCGCCTGCTTGGAGTCGAAATAGAGATAGAGGGTTGCCTTACTCACCCCGGCCCGCCGGGCGATGTCGGTCAGTCGCGCTCCCGCATAACCCGCGGATCCGAACTCCGTGAGCGCCGCGCGGAGAATCTCTTCCGGGCGTGCGGCGGCCCGCCGCTGCCAGCGTGGTTCGGTGGGCTGCCTGGCGGGGAATGCGGGCACGAGGCTGTCCAGACTAAGTGACTGAGAGGTCAGTAACATCTCCCTAAAAAGAGATCTGTCAAATTCAGGTAATGGTTGTCCGAGAGTAAGCTTGAAGCCTCTTGCTCCAAACCTCTGTGTTTCATATGTTTACCTAACCCCCACCGGAGACATAGCGGATGTCTGAGGCCTTTCTCAGCTCCGACGACTTCGACGAACAAGCCCACCAACTCTACAATCAAGGACGCTACGACGAGGCGCTCGAGACCCTGAAAGACGGGCTGGCGATCTATCCGAATGCGGTCGAGCTCCGCATCGGGATGGGGTATGCCTATCTGGCCCGCGAGGAGTTCGCGTGGTCGCGCCGGGCCTTCGAGCAGGCCCTGGCGCTCGATCAGGACCACGAGGATGCCCTGGGCGGAATGGGCGAGGCGCTACTCGCCGTGGGGGATCGGCAGGGGGCGCTCTCCAGCTTCGAGCGGCTATTACAGCTCGGTTTTCAGGAGGATCACGAGCTCATGCTGCAGGCCGGGCGCGCGCTGTTTCGCAGCGGGCTGCTGGCACCGGCCTACCGGTTCTTCGACCTGGCACAGACGGCCGAACCGAATTGCGCGGAAGCGGCGGCGTGCCTCGGGTACGTCACCCATCGCCTGGGGCGGGACGGCGCCGCGTTCTACTGGCTCCGCCGCACGCTGGCCATTGATCCGCAATACGTCGAGGCACGGATTTACCTGGCGAACCTGTTGTACGACCGCGGCGAGAGCGCCGCGGCGCTCTCCCAGCTCGAGAAGACCCATCCCGAGGATCACTTCGACGAGCTTGGGCTGTGGCGCACCATCGAGCTCAAGCGAACGCTCTACCGGCTGGCCGACGACGATCCCGAGCTCGCGCCCTGGTTGAGTCGGCTCGGCGAGCTCCTGCCGGATCCCGATCCAACCGAAGACCTCCTCGCCGAGATCGAGGCGCAGCAAGCGGACGGCACGATCCGCGACCCCACCCAGCTCGAGCTCTTCGGGGCGCTGGTCGCCGAGCTTCCGGGCATGCAACGCAAGCATGGTCGCTTCGATGCGCATCAGGTCACCACGTTGAGCGGAACCATGCTGCGGGGGACTTGGGACGAGATCCTGCTCCAGCTCATGGTGAACGAGCAGGGGGCCGCGTTGGTTTCCCTCTCGGAATTCATGGCGGGCCTGGCTCGGCGGGGCCGGGAGGAAACCGGCGTGATCATCCCACTCACCGATGCCGAGGCTTTCATTCGCGGAAGCGCCGAGGCGGGAGTGTTGCGGATCGTCCAGTGATCGCGCCGGAGCTGGCGCAGGTCGTCAGGTCGCAATGAACAGACGCTGGACCGAGGGCGTACGGCGGGAAGTCCTGCCGAACGGCCTCACCCTTCTCGCCCAACCGATTCCGGGCGCCACCGCGGTTGCGACGCACTGCCACGTGCGGACGGGGTTCTTCGACGAGCCCGACCCCCTTACCGGGGTGAGCCATGTGCTGGAGCACATGCTGTTCAAGGGGACGCCGACGCGAGGAGTCGGTGAGATCGCGCGGGAGATGAAGGCGGCAGGCGGCTATCTGAACGCCGGGACGGGGTACGATCACACCAGCTACTACGCGGTGCTGCCCCCCGAATCGCTGAGCACCGCACTCGACCTGCAGGCCGATGCGTTGCGCCGCAGCCGGATCGATCCGGAGGAGCTCAAGCGCGAGCTTCGGGTCATCATCGAGGAAGCGAAGCGCAAACTCGACACGCCCTCCGCCGTTACGGCCGAGACCCTGCACGCCCTTCTCTTCGATCGGCACCGGATCCGCCGCTGGCGGATCGGCACCGAAGCCCAGCTTGCCGCACTCTCCCACGCGGATGTCGTGGGGTTCTACCGCTCTCGCTACGTCCCCTCGCGCACTGTCGTCGCCCTAGCCGGCGCTCTGGATCCTGACCGGGCGCTGGCCCTGGCGCGCGAGTGCTTCGAGGGCTGGGAGGCCGCGGAGCCGACGACTGATCCGTCACCAGCGGAGCCCTTGCGGCACGAGGTCCGCGCGCGGACGCTCCGGGGAGATATCCGACAAGGAGAGCTTGCCCTGGGCTGGCGGGCGGTCCCCGCACTACATGCCGATGCGGCGGGACTCGACGTTGCCGCGCTCCTGCTGAGTGCGGGGCGGGCGAGCCGGCTCTATCGTGCGCTCCGCGCACCGGGGCTGGTCAGCTCGGTCAGCGCCGTGCACTTCACTCCGACGGAGGTAGGGGTTTTTTCGGTGCATGCCGACCTCGATCCCGGGCAGCTCAGCCAAGTGCTCGAGGTCACCGGGGAGTGTCTGGCGCAGCTGCGTGAGAACGGGCCCACTGACGCCGAGCTGGCGCGGGCGCGCGTGCTGCTGCTGACCCGCTGGGCGCGGCGACTGCAGACCGCGGAGGGCCGTGCGGGCGCGCTCGCCGCCGCCGAGGCGCTGGGAGGCGTGGAGATTCTGGAGGAGGAATTCGAACGATTGCTGGCAGTCGATGCAGCCGTGGTCCGACGGGTAACCGCGGAGTGGCTGAGGCCCGACGCCATCGCCGCCGTCGCCTACCTGCCGGAGGCGGCGCCCCATGCATTGGACGCCGGGCCGTTGCGAAGCGCGTTCGAGCGCAAGGCGGGCACGGCGCCTGACTCGCCGGAAGTGCTGCTGCCCACGCTCCCGCGTCCGGTCCCCGCCCGCGGCAAGATGACCGGGGACATCCTGCACGTAGCATTGGCCGGCGCCGATCTCCTGCTGGCGAGGAAACCCGGCGTCCCCCTGGTCTCGCTGGGCATCTACCGGCGGCGCACGGTATCCGAAACGCTCAAGACAGCCGGGCTGGGCGCGCTGGCGGTTCGCACGGCCGTGCGGGGTGCGGCAGCCCTGGACGCAAGCGCTCTGGCGCTCGGGTTCGAGCGGCTGGGCGGCACGGTCACACCAGCGCTGTCGGCGGACTGGTTCGGCTTCGGCACTTCGGTGCTCTCCACCCAGGCAGCGGAGGCGGCCGCCCTGCTGCAGCTGGTACTGCGGTCTCCAAGCTTCGAGCGGGAGGAGATTGCGCGGGAGCGTGCGACGCTGGCCGATGAGGCGGCTCAGCTGGCCGACGACATGGTGCGTTATCCGATCCAGCTCGCCCTGCGCGGTGCGTTCGGCGATTCGGGATACGGGATCCCGAGCTTGGGGTTGCCGGACTCGATCCCCGCACTCGCCGACGGTATGCTGAGCGCCTGGCATGCGTGCGAGCTCGCGGCGGGGAGGACGTTGTTTGTCGCGGTCGGCGAATTGGAGCCGGAACCGCTGGCAGAACAGCTGGCAGCTCAGTTCGAAGCCGAACCGCCCCGGGCGCACGCCCCGCGGCCAGCCGACGTTCCGTGGAGCGCGGCTTTGGAGATCCGCGGAATGAGCGAGCGCCGGGTTAAGCGCCAGACGGCCCTGGCCATGCTCTTTCCGGGTCCCAGCCGAGCCGATCCGAACCGCTTTGCCGCGGAGCTCTGGTGCGCCATCGCGAGCGGCCTGGGCGGCCGACTCTTCAGCGCGTTACGCGAGCAACGCTCCCTGGCTTATACGCTCTTCGCCTCCTCCTGGCAGCGCTCGGGCGCAGGCGCGCTGTTGCTGTATCTCGCCACCTCTCCGGAGCGTGAGGCGGAAGCTCGTGAGGCCCTGTTGGGTGAGCTGGTTCGCTTTGCCGAACAACCACCTGAGCCGGAGGAGCTCAGCCGCGCCATCAACTATCTGACCGGCCAGATTCCCGTGCAGCGGCAGACCGCCGGAGCGATCGCGGCGGAAATCGCGGATGCCTGGCTAATGGGAACCGGGCTCGAGGAACTGCTGGATCCGGCCGAGGGCTATCGAGCGGTGAGTGGTGGAGCCATTCAACAGGTAGCTGCCGGCTTCCTGGATCCGGGACAGCGGGTCGAGGGCATCGTTCGGGGACAGTAAGCTGGAGCGGCTCTTGTATGTTTCGAGGCAAAGCCTAAGCCGAGCGAGCAATGGCGGAGGGTTGGCCTCAAGTCAGTCCGGGCAGCGAACAGCAGGAGGCGCGCCGGTGGTCTCCCGCCGACGCCTTCACGGTGGTGCGGATCCCGCTTGGCATCGCTTTCGTGGTCGTGTCGGACATGAACTGGCGGTTGGGCATCCTCGTCGCCGCCGGCTTGAGCGACTTCGCCGACGGCTTCGTGGCCCGGCGCTTCGGCGGCTCCCGCCTGGGCAGCTTTCTCGATCCAGTCGCCGACAAGTTCTTCATGGCGTGCGCGTTCGCCGTGGTACTGCTGGCGCGGGCACTCTCGCCGCTCGAGATCCTGGGAGTCCTGGCGCGGGACTTCGCGGCCGCCATCGCGTTCGTCACCACGGTCGTGCTCCGGCGCCCGGCTTCGATCCCCGCCCGGCTGGGCGGCAAAGCGGTTACGATCGGACAGCTCTTGACGCTGCTCGCCTTCGTGACGGGGTCGCTGCTGCTCCGCCCGCTGGCCTGGGCCACTGCTGCGGTGGCATTGTATGCGATCTGGGACTATGTGCGAGTCGCCAGCGTGCAGAAGCGGGCGCTCTGAAGAGCGGCAGAGCGGCAGAGCGGCAGAGCGGCAGAGGGGCAGAGGGGCGGAGGGGCAGTGATTTCTCGAGGAGTCGCAATGACGGACGACAATCTGCGGGAAGCGCTGGTCAGCTGGGAAGGTGGCATCCGCTTTCGCGGCGGGTCGAAGGGCGGCCCCACCGCACTGATCGACGCCGACGGCAAGGAGGCACCAGGGCCAATGGTGACTCTGTTGCTGGCGGCCGTGGCCTGCAGCGGCGCGGACATCGTCGGAATTCTGCAGAAGGTGCAGGTCACGCTGCACGAGCTTTCCACTCAGGTGAGCGGGCGCCGCGCGCCCGAGCACCCCAAGCGCTATCTCACCCTGCACTTCGCCTACCGGATCCGGGGAGATGGCCTGGACGAAGCCAAGGCCCGCCGGGCCGTGGATCTCTCTCATCAGAAGTACTGCTCGGTACTGCATTCGCTGAACTCCGATATCGCCATTACCTACGAGCTCGATCTCGGGTGAGCCGCCGGCGCTTCGCCCGGTTGGCGCTGTTGCTCGCCGCTGGTCCCACCCCGCTCGCCGCCCAGGGGAGAGGGCCGGTCATCATCGAATGGGGTTTTCACGGCACCGCCACCGTCGGGGACAGCCTGCGACTCGGTGCGATCGCCGGGCCGCGGCTCGCCCTGCGTACAGTAGGGGGAACCCGGGGCGCAGTCTCCTTCGGCGCCGGCCTGCAGGGTGACTCGGCCACGGCACGAGCCGAGGGCGCCGTCGAGTACCAGCTCTCGCCGCGCCGAGCTGGGCGGGTAGGCGTGTATTTCGGAGGAGGCCTAGCGGGTGTGGTGGGAGCGGGCCGCGGCGGCTACCTGCTGCTCTATGTTGGACTCGAGCGCAGTCCGGGTCTGCCCTCGGGCTGGGCGGTCGAGGCGGGAATCGGCGGGGGATTCCGAGTTCGTGCGGCTTATCATTGGCGCCACTTCCCCAAGGGGTGGCGCCCGCAGCGTTGAGACTTAGGAGCTGGGTGTGCCGGCGATTTCTGGATTGCCGCGCACCACGGGCTTGCAGAACCGCTCACCGAGGACGCGCACCTGGGCAAGCTCCTTCTCGCCGAGATCGGGATAGCGCTCCGCGAGATACTGCATCGTGTCATCCATCCATTCCTTCTGATGCTCGGGCTCCGCCTCGGTTACCCCGCAGCGAAGGATATGGCTGAACAGCTCGTCCCGTGCTTGCTCGACGAAGGAGGGTCCTGAAGTGCGGTCGGTCTTCTTTCTGATCGTCATGCACCGTCCTTTGAGGGGGATGCGGAACCGGGAAGCTCCGGCGTAAGCTATTGCTTGGAAACAATATAATGGCTTGTACCAGGTAGGCGCAAAGGGAGGGCGACTCTACGCCCGCGGGGCCCCGCTCATTACATTTGGCGGCGCTGGGGGCAGGGCAGAGGGCAGAGGGGCAGAAGGGCAGAGCGAGCATGGCGGATCAGCACGACGAGGTATATGACGAAAGCAGGATCGACGAGCTCCGGAAGATGCTTCGGGGTCTCGCCGAGCGAGTGCTCGAGCTGGACCGATCCGGGAGACTGCTGCAGCACGTACCGGAGCTGCTCCGGCGGATGGGCGATCTGCGTTCCGAGCTGTTTCACTACGAGGTCCGCTCGACCTACGACACCCCGGAGATCGCCGAACACCGCCGGCTGGTCGACGAGGCGCGGAGCGAGCAGGACATTCTGGGCCCTGATCCCGAGGATGATGAGCCATGGCGGCAGCCGCGACCGGACTGAAGCGCTTCTATCTCGTGCTCGGCGTGGTGGCGCTGGTCGGTATCGCGGCGCTCGTCTATCTGGTTCGGCAGCCCAAGGGCGTGAGCATCCCGGCGAATGTGACGGTGCTGGCGGCCGATACCGCCGGCTTCCGGGGGTACCTGCTCGGCTCCGACTCCGCGGTGCTCGAGGTCAGCGAATACGCCGATTATGAGTGTCCGGCCTGCCAAAACTTCGAGACGATCCAGTTTCCGGCAGTGCGGGATCAGCTCATCGCGACGGGCAAGGTGCGCTGGCGCTATCGCGACTTTCCGCTGGAGATGCATCCCAATGCACGCGTGGCCGCGCATGCCGCGGCCTGCGCCGAGGAGCAGGGGAAGTACTGGGAGCTCCACGCCGGGCTCTACGAGCGACAAGGCGAATGGGCGCTGAGCCGTAAGGCCTCCGGTAAGTTCAGAGAATTGGCCGATGCGCTGGGGATGGACCGGAAGCGATTCGACGACTGCATGAGCAGCGCGAAGTACGCCGGCCGGATTCAAGCGAGCCTGGAGGAAGGGATCCGGCTCGGGGTGGGCTCGACCCCGACCTTTCTCATCGGGGGCCGGCTGTTTCCCGGCGTGCTTACCTCCGATTCGTTGCGGATGATGGTGGAGCAGGCGATTCCCCCGCGCACACCGTGAGCCGTGGCCGCATGGGGCTCGCGCTCCTGAGCCTGGCTGGTCTCTTCATCTCGATCTATCTCTACCTCTTCAAGATCGGAAAAATCGGCACGCTGGCGTGCGGCACCGGTGCCTGCGAGCAAGTTCAGTTGTCACCCCAGAGCCGGTTCCTGGGGGTCGAAGTCGCGCTGATCGGGGTGCTGGGGTACGCGGTACTGTTCGGGCTGGCCCTGCTTGCGCTGCAGCCCCGCTTTGCCGGCCCGTCCTGGCCCGCGCGACTGCTGGTGGTGCTGTCCGGTGGGGCGGTGCTCTTCAGCGCCTACCTGACGGCGCTCGAGCTGTTCGTCATCCACGCGATCTGCCGCTACTGCGTGGTGTCCGCGGTGCTCATTGTGGTGATCTTCCTGCTGGCGCTTCGCGAGCTCGGTCCCCGGAGGGAGGCGCCCGGCCTCGCATGAGCGAGGACCCCGGGCATTCCCGCACCCCGCCGAGGGGCAGGGCCCTGGCCCTGCTCTCGCTGGCTGCGCTCGGGGTAGTCTACGGGGATATCGGCACCAGTCCCCTTTACGCGATCAAGGAAAGCTTCCTCCCCGAGCACAACCTTCCGCTCACCCACGACAATGTGCTGGGGATCCTCTCCCTGATCTTCTGGTCGCTGGCCTTTGTGATCTCCTTCAAGTACGTGACCGTTTTGCTCAAGGCCGACAACCGGGGCGAGGGAGGCATCATGGCGCTGCTGGCGCTGGTGCGGCCAGCGGGCGAAGCGAGCGGACGGCGACGAGCCCTGGTGCTGCTGGGACTCTTCGGGGCGGCGCTACTCTATGGCGACGGGGTGATCACGCCCGCGATCTCCGTGCTCGGCGCGCTGGAAGGCATCAGCGTCGCCACACCGACGTTCGAGCGCTATATCGTGCCGCTGGCGGTGGGGTTCCTGGTGGCGCTTTTTCTCTTTCAAAAGCGCGGCACGGCCGGGGTCGGCCGGGTATTCGGGCCGATCATGATCGTGTGGTTCACCGCGATCTCCATCTTTGGGGTGATGGGGATTCTGCGTGCCCCCTCCGTGGTGCAAGCGGTCAACCCCTGGTACGCGATCAACTTCTTCATCCAGGATGGCCTCGTCGGGTTCCTGATCCTCGGGTCGGTCGTCCTCGTCTTCACCGGCGGCGAGGCCCTCTATGCCGACATGGGGCACTTTGGCCCCCGGCCGATCAGGCTGATGTGGTTCGCGGTCGCCATGCCGGCGCTGCTGATCAACTACTTCGGGCAAGGTGCCCTGCTGCTGGCCGATCCATCGGCCGTCGACAATCCGTTCTACCGGCTGGTGCCGTCGGCTCTGCTGTATCCCATGGTGGTGGTGTCGCTCGCGGCGGCGGTGGTGGCGAGCCAGGCGCTGATCAGCGGGGCCTTCTCGCTCACCCGCCAGGCTGTACAGCTCGGCTACACCCCCCGCGTGACGGTGATTCACACTTCGCACCACGAGGCCGGCCAGATCTACGTTCCGGAGATCAACAAGATCCTCATGCTGGGCTGCCTTGCGGTGGTGTTGGGCTTCAGAAGCTCGACCGGCCTGGCGGGGGCCTACGGCATCGCGGTGACGGGGACAATGACCATCACCACGGTCCTCTTCGCCAAAGCCGCGAGAAGCCACCTCGGCTGGAGCCTCTGGCGGATCATTCCCCTGGTGACGCTGTTCCTCATTGTGGATCTGGCCTTCTTCAGCGCCAACATCGTAAAGATCCCGGCCGGGGGCTGGTTCCCGATTCTGCTCGCCATCGGGATCTTCGTACTGATGGTGACCTGGAAGCGCGGCAGGCTCATCGTGACCACGACAATGCGAGAGAACTCGCTGCCGCTGGATCTCTTCATTCAGGACCTGACCCGACGCGCCCCGGTGCGGGTGCCCGGTACCGCGGTCTTCATGACGTCGGACGCGACGATCGCCCCCGCGGTATTGCTGCACCATCTCAAGCACAACAAGGTGCTGCACGAGAGGGTGATCCTGATGTCGGTGGTGACCCGGGAGATTCCGCAGGTACCGGAATCGGAGCGGATCGCGTTGCAGTCGCTGGGCCAGGGCTTTTATACGCTGGTCGCGGCCTATGGATTCATGGAATCGCCCGATGTCCCGGCGGTGCTTGCGAAGCTCGAGCCGCTCGGCTTGGAGATCAAGGTGATGGAAACGACCTTCTATCTGGGCCGGGAAACCCTGATCCCCACCCGGGCCAGCCGCGCCAAGCGAGCGGCCTTAGCGGCGAAAGGACTCTGGATGTCGGTGTGGCGGAAGAAGCTGTTCGTGTTGATGACCAACAACGCCCGCTCCGCGACCGCGTTCTTCCAGCTGCCCGCGAACCGCGTGGTCGAGCTCGGGGCGCAGGTGCAGATCTGAACGGCGGTGAGAAGTGAGGGGTGAGGTGAGGGGTTGGAACTGCCTAGCCCTCCTCGCTTTCGTACTGGTCTTTCAAGCGCGCTACGACGTTGGGATCGGCTAGCGTCGTCGTATCTCCGAGGGTTCTTCCTTCCGCGATATCCTTGAGCAATCTCCGCATGATCTTGCCGCTGCGGGTCTTGGGCAGGTCGGCGCTGAAGTAGATATCGTCGGGCCGGGCGATGGCTCCGATCTTCTTGGTGACGTGCTCCTTGAGGTCGTCCTTGAGGTCGCTGCTCGGGGCACGGCCGTCCTTCAGCGTGACGAACGCGGCGAGAGCCTGTCCCTTGAGCTCGTGGGTCTTCCCGACGACGGCGGCTTCCGCGACCGCCGGGTGATCCACGAGGGCGCTCTCCACCTCCATGGTGCCGATCCGGTGCCCGGCCACATTGAGCACATCGTCCACCCTGCCGAGGATCCACCAATAGCCGTCATCATCAACCTTGGCGCCGTCTCCCGCGAAATACTTGCCGGGAAATCGGCTCCAATAGGTCTGCCGGTAGCGCTCGTCGTCCCCGTAGATGGTGCGCAGCATCCCTGGCCACGGCTCGGTGAGCGTCAGAAAGCCGCCACCCTTCTCAAGCCGCTTGCCCTGGGCATCCACCAGCTCGGCGCTGATTCCGGGAAAGGGGATAGTGGCGGAGCCCGGCTTGGTGGTGACTACGCCCGGCAGCGGGGTGATCATGATCCCACCGGTCTCGGTTTGCCACCAGGTGTCCACGATGGGACAGAGTTTCCGGCCGATGTGCTCGTGATACCACATCCAGGCTTCGGGGTTGATCGGCTCGCCGACGGTGCCGAGCAGCCGAATCGTCGTCAGGTCGTGCCGCTCGGGATGCGCCGCTCCCCACTTCATGAAGGCGCGGATGGCCGTGGGGGCCGTGTAGAAGACGGTGACGCCGTAGCGCTCGATCAGGCTCCAGAAGCGATCGCGCTCCGGCCAGTCCGGCGCTCCCTCGTACATCAGCACGGTCGCACCATGGGCGAGCGGGCCATAGACGACGTACGAGTGACCAGTCACCCAGCCGATGTCCGCGGTGCACCAGAACACATCTTCCTCGCGCAGGTCGAAGACGTACTTGGTCGTGGCGACGGCCTGGACCAGATAACCGCCCGTGGTGTGCACGATCCCTTTCGGCTTGCCGGTCGTTCCGGAGGTGTAGAGGATGAAGAGAAGGTCCTCGGCGTCCATGCTCTCCGGCTCGGCATAGAGGGGAGCATTCTCGAGCAGGCGATGCCACCAGTGGTCGCGGCCCTCCTGCAGCGTCGCGAAGGCTTCGTCGGCTTCGGCGCCGGCGCGGCGGCGCACTACCACGACATGCCGGATACTCGGGCAGTCGGCCAGCGCTTCGTCCGCGAAGCGTTTGAGCGGCAGCACCTGTCCGCGGCGATAGCCGCCGTCGGCGGTGATCAGCGCAACCGCCTTGGCGTCGTTGATCCGGTCGCGGAGCGATTCGGCTGAAAACCCGCCGAACACCACCGAATGCACGGCCCCGATCCTGGCGCACGCGAGCATCGCGACAGCGGCTTCCGGGATCATCGGGAGATAGATCGCCACGCGATCGCCGCGCTTGACGCCAAGCGCGCGCAGTGCCGCCGCGGCGCGATTGACCTCGCGCGCCAGCTCCCAGTAGGTGAGGGTCCGGCGATCGCCCGGCTCTCCTTCCCAAATGAGCGCCGCTTTGTTGCGGCGGGGTCCCTTGAGGTGCCGGTCCAGGCAATTGACGGAGACGTTGAGCTTCCCGCCCACGAACCACTTGGCGTGGGGGGCAGTCCACTCCAGGACCCGGGACCAGGGCTCGTTCCAGTCGAGCGCGCGGGCCTCCGTTTCCCAGAACGCAAGGCGGTCAGACGCCGCGCGTTGATAGAGCTCGGGAGTGGCTGCCGCCTTTGCGGCGAATTCAGCGGGGGGAGGGAACCGGCGCTGCTCGGAAAGCAGAGTCGAGAGCTGGTTGGTCATGGTTATGGCTATGGGCTATGGGCTAGGGCCAAGCAGCTTGGGTAGAGACCTAATGAACACCGCGGCGGCGCTACTGCAAGGGCAAACCGATGACGCAACCGATTGCGAGTGCGTGGGATAACGCATTTCGCGCGATTGCAGATCCCCACGCATGCCGCGGAGTGCGGTGTGGGGCGCGACCGAATCACGCGAAGGGAGCCCAGGTAAGTGGTTCAACCCGTGCGAGTTGATCGCACTGGCACCGGACTGGCCTTCGCGTTGGACATGGCACTCACACAGGATTCCGCGCGATCCATCTCCGCACCCAGCGAGCTGGGGCTGGACACGCGTGTGTCCTTTCGCGAGGCGGCGGTGGCGCTGCTCGAGGAGCTGTCCGACGGCGGCGCCCTGCACGTGGATCTCTCGGCCACGACCCGGGTGGATTCCGCCGGACTCTCGGCGCTGATGCTGATCCAGCGGCGGGCGGCCGATCGGGGCCAGCGCATCGTGCTGCGCAATCCCAGCGACGAGTTCAGGTTCCTGCTGGCGCTGACGCAGCTCACGGATTTGTTTGAAGTAGGAGGCTAGGAGGCTAGGAGGCTAGGAAGAGTGCATATTCTGGCCCCGTGACTCCTCCCACCGCGGGACCACTGCTTCAGGCAAACAAGCTCGAACGCCATTTCGGCGCAGCGCGAGTGCTGCGGGGCGTCTCGCTGGCGGTCAGTCCCGGTGAATGCCATCTGGTTGTCGGTCCGAACGGGGCCGGGAAGACGACCTTGCTCCGCTTGCTGGCCGGGCTGGCTCGCCCCAGCGCGGGGACGGTCACCATTGAGGGCGTTCCTGCGCGCGAGCCCCAGGCCCGGCGGCGCATCGGGCTCCTGTCGCACCAGAGCCAGCTCTACCACGATTTGACCGCGGTGGAGAACCTGGCGTTTACCGCCCGACTGTACGGCGTTGCCGATCCGGTCGCCGCAGCGCGGGCGGGCCTCGCGGCGATGGGATTGGCCGAGCGGGCGGACGAGCCGGTGCGACGGCTCTCCCGCGGCATGATCCAAAGGGTGGCCATTGTGCGGGCGCTGCTGCACCGCCCGGGCCTGTTGCTGCTGGACGAGCCGTTCACGGGCCTGGATCAGCAGTCCAGCGAGCAGACCCTGGCGCTGCTCGCTCTGGAGCGTGCGGCCGGACAGGCGCTGGTACTGGTGACCCATGATGCGCATGAGGCGTGGGAACTGGCGACTCACGCACACCTCCTGGTACGCGGAGTCTGGGCGACGAGCGGTCCCCGGGGGGGAGAGGGGGGGGAGGGGGAGGGGGAGGCCAGTCTCGACGACTTCCTACGCCGCTACCGAGAGGCACAGCGTGGGTGATTTCCTGCGCGCGGCCCTGGCCGTGGCGGCGAAAGACATCCGGGTCGAGCACCGGAGTAAGACCGCGCTCATTGCGGCTATCGCCTTTGCCGCGCTGGTCCTGGTGATCTTCAACTTCGCCCGGGATGCGGCGGCGGTCTCCCGGGAGATGCTCGCACCGAGCGTGCTGTGGATCACCTTCAGCTTCTCGGGCGTGATCGCGCTCAACCGCTCCTTCGCGCTGGAGCGCGAGAACGCGGCGCTGGACGGGTTACTGCTCGCGCCGGTGTCGCGCAGCGCGCTGTTCCTCGGGAAATACCTCGCCAATCTCGCCTTCGTCTTCACGGTGGAAGCGGTAGCGCTCCCGCTCTTCGTCCTGTTCTTCGACGTCGATCTCAGCGGCGCGCTGGGAGGGATCGTGCTGACCGCGGTGCTGGCCACGACCGGCTTCGTCGCGGTCGGAACGGTGTTCGCCGCCATGACGGTGCGGACGCGCTTCGCCGAGCTGATGCTGCCGCTGCTGGTGCTGCCGTTCCTGTTGCCGCCGGTGATCGGGGCGGTCCAGGTCACGGCGCGGTTGCTCGCCGGGAGACCGGTCAGCGAGATTGCCGGGTGGCTCCGGATCCTCGGCTTCTATGATCTGGTGTTCGTGACGCTCTGTCTCCTGCTCTTTCCACCGCTGATGGACGAATGATGACCGACGCCCTGCGTGCCCGTTGCCTCACCCGTCGCGGGTTAACGATCAGCGCACTCGGCCTGCTGGGTCTGGCCGCGGTGTACCTGCTCGCGCTTCGCTACACGCCGGTGGAGCGGTTTCAAGGACTGCCGCAGAAGATCTTTTACGTCCATGTGCCGGCGGCCTGGTCCGCGCTGCTCGCCTTCTCGCTGGTCGGGATCGCGAGCATTCTCTACCTCTGGTTGCGCGACCCCAGGCTGGACCGCTTCGCGGAATCCAGCGCCGCGGTGGGCCTGGTGTTCAGCCTGGTGATGCTGACGACCGGACCGCTCTGGGGCAAGCCGGTATGGGGCACCTGGTGGACCTGGGATGCACGGCTCACCTTCACGCTGATTCTCTTCTTTCTCTTCCTGGGCTATCGGGCGCTCCGGGGGGCATTGCAGGACCCGGGGGAGCGCGCGCGCTTCAGCGCGGTGGTCGGCATTCTGGGGCTGGTGCTGGTGCCCTTCGTCCACCTGACGGTCTATCTCTTCCGCACCCTGCATCCTCAGCCAATCGTGCTCAAGCCGAGCGCGCCTTCGCTGCCGGAGGAGATGCTGCGCACGCTGCTGCTCTCGCTCGGCGTGTTCACCGTCCTGCTGGTCGGCTTCGTGACGACACGCTACGGGCTGGCGACGCAGGCCAGTCTGCAAGGAGGGGAAGATGCCGGCTGATCCGAATGCCAACGCCGGCTATATGATTGCGGCGTACGTCGTCACGGCGGTGATTCTGGTGGGGTACGCCGTCATGCTCTGGAGGAAGCGCAGGAGTCAGGAGTCAGGAATCAGGGGTCAGGGGTCAGGAGTCTAGTTCCGGTTCCTGAACAGCAGAGTGGCGTTGATTCCCCCGAACCCAAACGAGTTGCTCAGTAAATACTCCGGCTCCTGGTCCGCGCCGGTGCCGCGCACGTAATCCAACTCACAGGCCGGATCGGGATCCTGCAGGTTCACGCTGGGGGGGAGCCAGCCGCGCCGGCTGGCCAGGGCGCAGATGGCCGCCTCGATCGCGCCGCTCGCGCCCAGGGCATGCCCGTAATACCCCTTGGTCCCGCTGATCGGCACCCGCTCCGCGTGCTTGCCGAGCACCTGGCGCAGCGCGAGGGCCTCGGTGGGATCGTTGAGCGGCGTCGAGGAGCCATGCGCGTTGATGTAGCCCACGGCTTCTCCGGGAACCCCGGCGGTCCGGAGCGCGGTCTGGATGGCGCGGGACGCCTGGCGGCCGTCGGGGCGCGGGGCCGTCATGTGGTGGGCGTCATTGGTGAGCCCGTAGCCCACGACTTCGGCGTAGAGCTTTGCCCCGCGAGCCAGCGCCCGCTCGCGCTCTTCCAGGACGAGCACCGCAGCGCCTTCCGCCATGACGAAGCCGTCGCGATCGCGATCGAAGGGGCGGCTGGCGGTGGCGGGATCTTCGTTGCGAGTCGACATGGCCCGGATGATGGCGAAGGCGCCGTAGCTCAACGGTGAAAGGGGCGCTTCAGCGCCTCCCGCGAGCATCACATCCGCCTCGCCGCGCTGAATGGAGCGGGTGGCCTCGCCGATCGCGATCGCCCCTGAAGCGCAGCTCATTCCGTTGGTGATGTTGGGTCCCGCGATGCCGAGCTCGATGGCAAGATTGCAGCTCGAGGCACCGACGAACACGGTAAGCGCCAGCCCGGGCTCGACCGACCGAATGCCGCCGCTCAGATACTTGCCGTGCTCCTGCTCGGCGAAGGCGACTCCTCCGAGGGCGGTTCCCATCATCGCGCCGACCCGGTCGCGGTCCTCGCGATCGAGCTCAATACCCGCGTCGGCCAGCGCCAGGCGTGCCGCCGCGATGGAAAACTGGGAACAGCGGTCCAAGCGCTTGGCACGGCGCGGGTCGACATACGCGCTCGGATCAAAGCCATCGACCTCCGCCGCGGCGTGACTCCGGAACGGCGTCGGGTCGAAGCGGGTCAGCCTGCGCACGACGGATCGGGCGGAGCGCAATCCGTCCCAGAACCGTTCGACCCCGATCCCGATCGGGGTCACGGGACCGATTCCGGTAATCGCAACGCGGCGCTCAGCCATGGTCGGCCTGTGCCGCGCGAGCGATGCCGGCGAGCGTGCGCGAGGCGATGCCCTGGACGAAGACCGGACCGATCACCCACTCCGCCGCTTGGCTACCTACCAGCGGCCAGCCGGGACCAGACCATTCGTGAAGGATTGTCGCGCGCGACCCGGAGCCTTCCGCTACCACGCTCCAGAGCACTTCCAT
This sequence comes from Gemmatimonadales bacterium, assembly GCA_036002045.1. Lineage (GTDB taxonomy): Bacteria > Gemmatimonadota > Gemmatimonadetes > Gemmatimonadales > GWC2-71-9 > JABFSM01. The sequence continues at coordinate 33,213 of DASYTT010000042.1, read as the reverse complement.
GCCGGTGGTGACGCCTTCGACGTGGCGGTAGCGCACCTCCCGACGGGACGGGTCGACCCGCATCTCGGAGAGCCACCAGGTCGGCCAGCGGAGCGGGCCGAAAGGTCGCCAGGCGGCCATTTCGACGAGGCACCCATCGGGACGCTCCTCCCGCAGACGCACCCAGCGGTAATGGGGAAGGATCCGCGGCCAGTCGAGGACATCCGCGGCGTGGCGGAAGACGCGGTCCGGGGGCGCCGCGATCCAGAGCGTGTCGACGGTTCGCATCAGGCGTGCGGATGCCAAACCGCAACCAGGCGAGCCCCGGGACGACGGGCTACCTGGGTGACGACGCCAGCTTCGGCGAGCAGTGCGCCCAGCGACGCCTCGGTGAAGCCCCGGCGCAGCGAGGTGACCCCGTCGCGCAGGGTATCGGAATCGAAGCGCAGCAAGGTGCCGACGAGCCGGAAGCCCAGCGCCGCGAGCATAGAGCGCCGCAAGTCGGCGACAATCACGGACCGGCGCGCGACGCGGGCGCACTCGCGCAGCAGCCGCACGATCGCCTCGGGGGCGAAGTGATGGGCCACCTGGCTCAGCAGCACGAGATCGACGCTCATGTCCCGGAAAGGCAACGCACCGCCGTCTCCCACCACCGCGGCCAGGCCGCCCTGTTGGGCGAGCCGCGCCGCCGCGCTGTGGCGCTCCAGGCCCACCGGTCGCAAGGCAACTCCACGGCGGGCGGCCCAGGTCACCGCCATCCGCGGGAGATCTCCCAGGCCGGTACCGACATCGAGGAGGGTGAGCGTGCGCGGGTCCACGGTCGACGGGAGCGCGCGCGCGAGCCCGAAACGCACGGCTGAGGCGCCGCCGAACCAGCGGTTGGCCCGCGCAATGTTGCGGAGCGATTCGCAGACCTGAGCGGGGGCAGCCGCGGGATCGTCGAGCAACTCCCAGCCCAGGCTGGCGGGCTCGAGCCGGCTCATGCGCGCGCCGGCGTCATGTAGCCACCGCGGTAATAGAGCAACGGGCGGCCCGGGGCGACGCTGCCGCCGATGACGCGACCGACGAAGATGGTATGATCGCCTGCTTCGAAGTTGCTGTGCGGCACGCAGGCGATGGTGGCGACCGCGCCGTCGAGCAGGATGAAGCCGCGGTCGTCCACCTTGTAGCCCACCCCGTCGAAGCGCTGGGCCTCGGTGCTGGCAAAGCGCCGGGACCAGGCCTCCTGCCCGCTCGAGAGCACGTTGAAGACGTACCCCTCGGCCTGCAGCATAACGGGGTGAAAATCCGCCGCGTGATCGACGTTGATCGAGACCAGCGGTGGAGTCAGGGAGACCGAGGCAAAACTATTGGCAGTCATACCCGCCGGCGCGCCGTCTTTTCCGGTGGCGGTGATGATGACCACGCCGGTAGCGAAGTGGCCGCAGAGCTGGCGGAACTGTGCCGGATCGACATCATGAAAGGGAGTGGGGGGCATCAAAACACGACCCGTGAAAGAAAAACCGGATTGAGGACGGCGCGAGGCGGAACGAAATCGCCGGTGACGCCGATGAGCGTGTGGGCCAGACCGTGGCGTTCGAGCCGGGCAACGGCGCGATCAAAGAGCGCGGGGGCGAGCATGGCGTATCCGATGAGGCGCTCCACCATCCACTTGCCCAAGAACGCGCGGCGCCGAGCCCGAACATAGGAGCGGAACGCGGCCGCAGGCAGAGGCCCCCCCCGGGTGAGCGGCTCCAGCATCGCAGCTTCCACCAGCTCGGCGCCCCGCAGGGCGGCGCAGATTCCTTCGCCCGTAAAGGGATCGAAGAAATCCGCCGCATCGCCGACCAGCAGCGCGCCGGGTGCGGTCAGCTTCGCCGCGCGGGCCGCGAAGGGTCCGGTCACCAGCACATCGCGGACGAGATTGCTTTGACGAACGCGGGGCCCGACTCCGGAGAAACGCGCCAGCTCCTCGAAGAAGAACTGCGGCACGCGCCCGCGGGATGGCCGCATCCGCGCCTGGGGCAACACGATCGCCACATTGGCGATCCCTCCGCCCAGCGGATTGAGCCCGACATATCCCCGCGCGGTCACGTGCAGCTCGGCGGTATCGCCGAGGCCGGCAACTTCCGCGACATGGGCCACGAGGGCATAGCGCCGCAGCGGGCCGCTGCGTTGCGGGCCCAGGGCACGAGCGACGACCGAGCGGAGGCCATCGGCACCGATCGTCAGGCGGGCAGGGAGCTCCCGGGTCGCCCCCGCTGCATCCCGCAGCAGGAGCCCCTTCACGGCGGGGCCGTCGCGCAGCACTCCGTGCACCGCGGTCCGCTCGAGCAGCTCGGCGCCCGCGCGACGGGCAGCGTCCAGCAGCGCCTGGTCGAGGATCCGGCGCGCCACCGAGAGGCCCGTTTCACGGAAGGGGGCATGGCCGGCGCGGGCAAAGATCCCGGTGAGGCTGGACCCCCGAGGGGCGTGCACGGTCGTCCCGCGGATCGGATGGCCACCCTGCCGCTCCACCTGCTCGAGCGCGCCGAGCGAGGCCAAGTGGCGCACTCCTTCGGGACTCATGTATTCGGAACAAGCCTTGTCGCGGGGAAACTCGGCGCGATCCACGAGGACGACGCGGAGCCCGGCGCGCGCCAGGCGGCACGCGGTGGCGCTCCCTCCGGGACCAGCCCCGGCAATGGCGACGTCGTAGGTAGTCACGGCGCAGGTCGGCAGGTCGGCAGGTTGGCAGGTTGGCAGGTTAGTGCCAGAACCAAAGCAGTCCTGCGGCGAGTCCTGCCGCGGTCGTGGCAACCGCGTTGACCGCATCGTTGTCCAGCCATCGCCAGCCTCCTACCAGTTGGGTCGGGGCGCCGCAGAGGTGCCGACGCCGCTCACTCGGCGTTCCGCACGCCGGGCAGCGGTAGCGGCCCTGCACCGCGGCGCCAAGCAGCGAATCGAGAAACATGCCCCCCACTCCGATACCGAAGCCGGCGAGGAGCAGCGCGGGGCTGCCGGCCAGCAGCGCCGCGGTTCCCGCGACCAGCAGCGCTCCGGCGACGCCACCGAGGGTTCCTACCAGTGAGACGCCGCCGCTGGTGCCGCAGGGCACCCGCGCGCCGCTCAGCAGGTGGCGAGGATCGCGGGGACTCCAGGCGCCGAGCGAGGTGGCCCAGGTGTCGGCGGCCGCCGCGGCCAGCGCACCAGTCAGGATCCAGAACCCCAGCCCGCCCGCGCGTAAGGCGAGCAGCGCCCCGAGCGCGGCGGCCGCCCCGTTCGCGGTGACTTGCACCGCATCGCGCCGCTCGCCGCGCGCGTCGCTCGCGCCGGGGGGAAAGCGCTGCTGTGCCCAGCGCCCGATCAAGCTGCTCGGCAGAAAGAACATGGCGAGCACTGCGCCACCCGGCCAGCCGTTACTCCAGAGGACGGCGAAGCCGATCAGCGCGGCCGTGACCGCCCCGCTTGCGGTGAGCGCGTGGGCGCGCCAGGCGGTGAGCGCCACCGCGAGCGAGACTCCCAGCGCGAGCGCCGGCGGCATCCGGGTCAATGTCCCATGCCCCGCCAGGGGATGCAAGCACCCTTACCTGCCCGCAGGGGACTCGCTAAGTTGTCGCGGCGTGAGTCCCTCCGACAGCATCCATTCGCTCATCCCTCAGAGCCTCCTCGAGGCCATCCGGAATCTCGACACACCCCTCGATGACGGACTCAACGAGCTCGCCAGCGAAACCATCTCCAAGCGCCTCGGACTGAGCACGACCGTCGCCCAGCAGATCGAGCGCTACCGGGAGCAGGCGCTCAAGGAGGCCGTGGTTCCCGCCGACGAGGTGATTCAGGTCTTCCGCCTGGTCGGCCGCAGACCCGACGCCGCACTGGTCTATGCCGATGCCGGCCGGCGCGCCGCGCGATATGCCGCGCGCTCCACCAAGCTGGGGACGCGATTGCTGCTGCGTGCCAGCCCACGCCCCTTGCGGCGCAAACTGGGCACCCGTGCCGCAGGCGGCATCGCCCGGCGGGTGCTGGGCCTCCCGCTCGAGCTGGGTGGCGGGGGCGGGGGCGGGGGCGGGCAGAGCACGCCACAACTCCGGCTCGCGGAGTCGCTGGCGACCGAAGCAGGTTATCCGGGGCCCGGATGTTATTTCTACAGCGCGCTCACGGCCGAGCTTCTCAGGGTCATGAGCGGGTTCGAGGGCGCCATGATTCACGAGCGTTGTCGCGCCCGCGGCGACGAGCACTGCTTCTGGAGAGCGGCGGAAGCCGGAGACTACGAATGAAACCTTTCAGCGCGGAGGATCGCGAAGCCCTGGGCGCCGCACTGGCAAGCGCGGGAGCGGACGGCTGGCTGCTCTTCGACTTTCAGGGCCACAACCCGGTGGCGAACCGCTTCCTCGCGCTGGGCGGGCTCGGCTCGCGGCGGCTCTTCGTGCTGCTGACCCCGGTCGGTGAGCCGATCGCCGTGGCGCACAAGATCGAGCTGCAACCACTCGCGGGCTTTCCGGGGAAGATCGTGCCCTATGCACAGCGGGATGAGCTGCAGAACGCCCTGCGGGAACTGGTGGCGGGAAAAACTCTCGCGATGGAGATCTCGCCCAAGGACGGCGTCCCGTACCTCGACCGGGTTCCCTACGGCGTCGTGGAGCTGATCCAGTCGCTCGGCGGGAAAGTAGTGTCGAGCGCGGCACTGGTTACCCGCTTCGTGGCGCGGTGGAGTCCCGAGGAAGCGGCCAAGCACAAGCAGGCCGCGGAAGCGCTGGCGCGCATCGCGCGAGAGGCGCTCGCCTTTGCGGTGACGCAAGGCGGGAAGGGCCTGCGCGAGACGGCACTGCAGCAGCGGGTCGTCGCCGCGATGGAGGCGGAGGGCATCGTGCCGGATCATCCTCCGATCGTGGGGTTCGGTCCCAATGCCGCGGACGGACACTACGAGCCGCTGCCGGGGAAGGACCGGAGCCTCGAGCCGGAGCAGATCGTGCTGCTGGATCTCTTCGGCCGCTATCCCGGCGCGATCTCAGCCGATCAAACCTGGATGGGATTCAGTGGATCGCGACCGCCGGAGCGAGTCGCCGCGGTCTGGGAGGCGGTGCGGGGTGGCCGCGATGCGGCGCTGGAGCTGATCCGGAAAGCGGGCGCCGCGGGAGAGAAGCTGGCGGGCTACCAGGTGGACCGGGCAGCCCGCGAGGTCATCGAGCGCGCGGGCTTCGGCAAATACTTCGTGCACCGGACCGGCCACTCGATCGACCAGGACCTCCACGGCTCGGGCCCGCACATGGACGACTACGAAACCCGGGACGACCGGGTGATTCTGCCGGGCTGCGGGTTCTCCGTGGAGCCGGGGGTCTATCTGCCGAACGAATTCGGGGTGCGCAGCGAGGTGAACGTGTATTGGAGTAAGCAGGGACCGCTGGTGACGCCGGAGGAGATACAGCAGGAACTGATTAGGTGTTAGGTGGTAGGTGGCAGGTGGCAGGTGGCAGGTGGTAGGGGTTACCTACTATCAGGCGTGTCGAGGATCACGATCTCCGGCGCCGGCGCCCGGTGTCCAAAGGGCACCCGCTTGTCGATTCCCATCGCACCGAACAGGAGCGCCAGGTAGAGCAGGGAATACTTGTACATCCGCCAGGCGAGCGGCGTCACCGAAGTCTCCCGGAGCAGACGCAGGCAGAACCACAGCAGGCGGGCGCCGAGCAGTAGGGCGACGGCGGCATAGAGCAGACCCTGGGTCCCCGCGAGGGTCGGCAGGAGCGTGAGCGGCAGCAGGAGCAGGGTATACCCCAGCATCTGCAGCTTGGTCTGCTGCGGCCCCTTGACGACCGGCAGCATGGGAACGCCGGCCCGGGCGTAGTCCTGCTGCTTGATCAGGGCCAGGGCCCAGAAATGCGGCGGGGTCCAGTAGAAGATGATTGCGAAGAGATAGAGGGCGGTCAGGTCGAGCGAATTGGTCATCGCCGCCCAGCCCACCAGGGGAGGAATGGCGCCTGCCGCCCCGCCGATCACGATATTCTGGGGGCTCGCCCGCTTGAGCCATACGGTGTAGACCAGCACATAGAATGCGAGGCCGGCGAGGGCGAGCCAGGCTGCCAGCGGGTTTACGAAGAACCAGAACAAGCTGAAGGCCACCGCCCCGAGCCCGATTCCAAAAAACAGCGCGGCTCCAGGGGAAATCCGCCCGGCGGGAATCGGGCGCAGGCGGGTCCGGGCCATTGCGATATCGATATCGCGGTCGAACCACATATTGATTGCGTTGGCCCCGCCGGCCATGAGGTACCCCGCCAGGGTGACCCACAGGACGAGAGCCAGCGGCGGCAGCCCCCGGTCGGTGAGGAACATGGGGGCAATGGTGGTCACCAGCAGGAGCGAGATGACTCGCGGCTTGGTGAGGGCAATGAGATCGCGGAGGAGCAAGGGATCAGGGATCAGGGGAACAGGGGACGACTGGCTAATTTGGCGCAGACAAATGTAACCTTAGCCAGCCCGGATCTCCGGATTCCCTGCTCTCCTGATTCTGCGAGCCCCATGAGCGAGCAACGCGACACCTGGGGCGAACGGCTCCCCCGCACGGTGGGGCTCTTCCCCGCGATCATGGTGCTGATCGGGATCACGATCGGAAGCGGCATCTTCCGGGTGCCGGCCCGAGTGGCCGCGACGCTGGGAGAGCCGGGGCCGGTGCTCCTGGTCTGGGTGCTGGGCGGAATGCTCGCGCTCTTCGGTGCGCTCACCCTGGCGGAGCTGGCCGCTCTCTTCCCGCGCAGCGGCGGGGTATTCGCCTATCTGGAGGAGGGCTTCGGCCCGCTGCCGGCGTTCCTCTTCGGCTGGTCGCAGCTCGCAGTGATCCGCGCAGCGGCGCTCGGCGCGATCGCGACGATCTTCGCGGAGTACCTCAGCTATTTCCTGCCGCTCACGCCGACCCAGGTACACTGGGTCGCGGCGGGGTTGATCGCGTTGGTCGGCGTGGTCAACTGGCTCGGGGTGCAGCGCGCCGCGGTAGTGACGACCTTCGCTACGGTGGTGAAGTACGGTGCGCTGGTGGCGCTGGTGGTGCTGGCGTTCACCTCGCCGACCGGATCGATCCGGAATTTCTCGCCGGCATGGAGCGGCGCGCTCTCGTTTTCCGCGCTCGCGACGGCGCTGGTCCCGGTCATGTGGGCGTACGACGGCTGGGCGGATATCTCCTTCATGAGCGGAGAAATCAGGGACCCCGCCCGCACACTACCGCGAGCGCTGATCATCGGGACCTCGCTCATCATCCTGATCTACCTTTCGGCCAACCTGGCCTACATGTATCTGGTGCCGCTCCCGGAGCTGGCGGAGTCGCCGCTGATCGCCTCGACCGCGGCACAGCGCATCCCGCTGCTGGGCGCGGCGGGCGCCGGGCTGATCGCGGCGGTGGTGATGATCTCGACGTTCAGCAGCGTGAACGGCACCATGATGGCGAGCCCGCGGATTTTTTTCGGGATGGCCGATCGCGGCCTCTTTTTCCGCGGCATCGCGCGGGTCAGCCCCAAGTTCCAGAGTCCCTCGATGGCGATCTTCCTGGCCAGCGCGCTCGGCGTGATCTACGTGCTCTTCAATGATTTCCAGCAGCTGGCGGACAAGTTCGTGCTGGGCATCTGGCCCTTCTATACGCTCGCGGTGCTGGCGGTGTTCCTGATCCGCCGCCGAGCTCCCGAGCTACCCAGGCCCTACCGGGTGGTGGGCTATCCCATCGTGCCGGTGGTGTTCCTCCTGGCCGCGGTGGGGATGATCGTCAACGCCCTGGTGACCGAGCCGGTGAATACCGGAATTACCTTCGGCATCATTCTGGTCGGCATCCCGGTGTTTTACCTGGCCCGGGCAGCGGGCTGGATCCGTCCGGTCGAGCCGGTCAAGACCGGGTAACAGGCTGTTCACGCAGCTTGATTTGGCTCGCTCCACAGGTAAGTTAGGGCTTCTGCCGTTCAGCTCTCATCCAACACGATTTCGGGAGTTCCGTTCATGCAGCCAATCGGGGGAGGGCGCGCAGTTCGCTTCGTGGGGCGGGCGGGGGGGGCGGGGGCGGTGCTCGCGGGGTTGCTGCTCTCTGGACAGGCGTTGGCCGCCCAGGGCATCACCAGCGCGTCGGTTCAAGGGAGAGTAACCTCCGAGAACCGAGGCACCGTCGAGAACGCCATCGTCGCCCTGACCAATACGAGCACCGGGGCGCGGCAGCAGACTTCAACGAATTCCGCCGGCCGCTACAACTTCGAGAACGTTCCGCCGGGCGGCCCTTATACCGTCGACGTGCGCGCGATCGGGTACCAGACGGCGAGCAAGACCGGCGTGATGCTGACGCTGGGACAGAAGTACGTACAGGACTTCGAGCTCAAGCAACAGGTCGTCACGCTCGAGGAATTGACCGTCGTGGCCGCGACCAATCCCCTGATCAACAGCGGCCGCACCGGTCCTGCGCAGATCGTCAACGACACGGCGATTCAGCGGCTCCCGCTGCTGGGCAGGAATTTCACCGACCTGCTGCGGACCAGCCCGCAGGTCCTCTCCGGCTCTTCGGTCGGTGGGCAGAACAACCGCTTCAACACGATCCTGATAGACGGCGGCGTCAACAACGACCTCTTCGGCTTGTCGGCGAGCGGCACCCCCGGCGGCACGGCCGGCGCCAAGTCGATCTCGATTGAAGCCCTGAAGGAGTTCCAGATCCTGGTGGCTCCATTCGACATCCGACAGGGCAGCTTCACGGGCGGCCTGGTCAACGCCATTACCAAGTCGGGCAGCAACGAGTTCCACGGCTCGCTGTACGGGTACGCGCAGCGTCCTGAGCTGGTGGGTAAGGACACCTCGGGGGCCCGGCTCACGGCGGCGCAGGGCTTCGATATCAAGCAGTACGGCGGCACTTTCGGAGGCCCGATCATCAGGAACAGACTGCACTTCTTCGGGAGCGCCGACATCCAGAGCTCGCAGACCGCCTTCTTCGGACCGGAGGCCACCGAGCCGTCGACCGGCATCTCGGTCGCCACCGCGGAGCGGATTCAGGACATCATCAAGTCGAAGTACGGCTTCGATCCCGGCGGCGTCCAGGCGCCGGGCGCGCTTAACCGTCCCGACAAGAATCTCTTCGGGAAGCTGACCTGGCAGCCTGGCGGCAGCTCACAGCTCGAGGTTTCCTACAACTACGTCAACGCGGAGAATGAGGTATTCGGCCGCAGCCCTGCCGGCGACGGTACTCGGGATGGCTGGCAGTTGTCGAACAGCGGACACAGCCTCAAGAACCACACGAACACGGTCCGCGCGAAATACACCAGTCTGATCGGGGGCGGGAATCTCGAGGTACTGTTGGGCTATCAGCGAGTGCGCGACGCCCGGGCTCCCAATCTCGCCTTTCCGCTGATCATGGTGCAGGGCGACGTCCCCGGCCGGTGGGTCGCCGCGGGCGGCGAGCGGTTCTCGCACGGCAACGAGCTCGATCAAGACATCTATGAGGCCACCGCGAACTACACCTTCAACATCGGGGCGCAGCACCAGATCACGGTCGGCACCCACAACGAATTCTTCAAGTTCCGCAATCTCTTCGCCAATAACCGGTTCGGGACCTGGACCTTTGGCAATGCGGACTCCCTCGACGCCAATCTGCCGCGCCGCTACGAGATCCTCCTGGAGGCACGCGAGGGAGGCTTCACGGCCCGGTTCGCTGTCGAGCAGCTGGGGGCGTACCTCCAGGATGCCTGGCGAGCCACGGATCGGCTGACGCTGACCGGGGGACTCCGCTACGACATCCCCTACATCGACAAGCCGTTCCAGAATCCGAATCCCGCGCTCACGGATACGCTCGGAGTCAATACCGGAGAGTTCCCTACTGGTAACGGCCTGTTTTCCCCGCGGCTCGGGTTCAACTACGACCCCTTCGGGCGGGGGAACACCATCTTCCGCGGCGGCGTCGGGTTGTTCAGCGGGCGTCCGCCGTACGTGTGGATGTCGAACGCGTTCACGAACACCGGTCTCGAGCAGGTGACCCTGACGTGCCTGCGACCGGGCCAGACGCCGCCGCCCTTGACCACCGACGTCACGAATCTGCCGAGTGCGTGCGTCGGAGGAACCGAGCCTTCACCTCCGGCGGCTACGGTCAACTATTTCGATAAGGATTTCAAGTTCCAGCAGGCCTTGAAGGTCGCCTTCGGAATCGACCAGCGGATCGGAAGCACGCTGGTCGCCACCTTCGATTTCCTGCACACCCGGAACCGGAACCAGATGTATCAGACGGACGACAACGTTCGGCTGGGAGAAATCAACGGGGAAGGCCGGCAGCTTTATGCGACCCCCAACGCGGCCGGCACCGCGCTCGTGCGTCTCACCAAGGTCAACGGAGTGCGCCAGGTCATCCATCACCTCAACAAGAGCGCGGATCGCTCGACGATCCTCACCGGCCAGCTACAGCAGTCGTTCGCGAACGGGTTCATGTTGAGCGCGTCCTATTCCTATGCGAAATCAAAAGACCTGATGTCGCTGACGTCGAGCATCGCGGGGTCCAATCTCCGGTTCACCGCGCTCGACGGCACGCTCGACGCCCGCAACCTGCGAACCTCCGGCTTCGACGTCACGCACAAGATCGCGGTCAGCGGGTCCGCCAACCTGCCGTTCGGCATCCAGGCGTCGGCGATCTACACCGCGCGGGCGGGCACGCCCTATGCTTGGACTGTGAACAGCGACATCAATGGCGACGCGAATGTCGGGAACGATCTGCTCTTCGTGCCGCGTGACATCAACGACATCTCCATTGCCGTTCCGACTGGTAGTACGGCTCAGGCGGAGTTTGACCGGCTGAACGCCTTCATCGAGAGCGAGAAGTGCTTGCGCGAGCAGCGCGGCCGGATCATGGAGCGCAATTCCTGCCGGAATCCCTGGTCCAGATTCCTCGACATGCGATTGGCCAAGATCATTCCCACCTTGAGCGGGCAGTCGCTGCAGGTGACCGCCGACGTTTTCAATTTCCTCAACCTGCTGGACCGGGACTGGGGCGTCAATCGCGAGACGAGCGGATTCGAGGAGGCGAACGTCCTCACCGTGGCCACCAGCGGTGCCACCTACGACACCCGAGGCACCGCAACCCAGGCGGATGACCGTCCGAGATACTCGATTCCGACGGTGTTCCCCTTCCAGAAGCGGGCCATCGTAGGATCCTCGCGCTGGCGGATTCAGCTGGGAGGGAAGTACATCTTCTAGGGGTCAGGAAGTCAGGAGGCTAGGAGAACAGGGGGCCGGCTCGCGCCGGCCCTTTTTCTTGCCCCCGACTCCTGATTCCTGACTCCTGACTCCTGACTCCTGACTCCTAGGTCCTCACCCGCAGCAACAGCCAGGCGCCGAGGGCCAGGAAGAGCGCGTTAGGCATCCAGGCCGCCGCGACAGGATGCAGGAGTCCCGAAGCGCCCACCGCCTGGGAAAAGTTGATCATCAGGAGGTAGGCGAGGGTGGTGCCGAGGCTGATCGCGATGCCGACGGCGGCACCAGCCCGCGGCGCGGACACCGCCAGGGGAGCGCCGAAGAGCGCGATGATCAAACAGGCGGCGGGGAGCGCGAGCTTTACGGCCTGCTCCACCTGCAGCTTTTTGGTATCGCTCCCCGATGCCCTGAGCGACCCGATGTAGCGGCCCAGCTCGGCGTAGGTCATCTCGGAGTGATTCTTGGGCTCGATCAGCAGCTCGCGCGGCGCTTCCTGGAAGGTCGGCAGGTACAGCTCCGCGAAGGTCAGGGTGAGTGCCTCGTCTCCCTTGAGCATGACGTGACTGGCGCCGTTCCGGAACAGCCAGCGGCGGAGCTTGGGATCCCACTGGGCGCTATCGGCGCTGATCGAGAAGAGCTGGGCGTCCGGATCGCGGACCGCGTGCTCGAAGACGACCTGCTGCATCGTATTGTCCGCGGTATTGAGCTGCCGAATTGTGTAGGCCCAGCCGCTGCTGGCCCGATAGACGAAGTTGTACCGCATCGTCACGTTGCGGGCCTGGCGCTCCTTCTGGAGCTCGAGCTGCCGGGTGGTTGCCTCGGTGGCCCATTCGCCGACCAGAAAGCAGGCCACCGCGGCGAGCGCCGACACCACGAAGAGCGGCAGCACGATGCGGTGGAAGCTGATGCCGCCGGCCTTTGCGGCGGTAAGCTCGGAATTCCGGGCTAGCGGGCCCACGGTGAACACCGCGGCGAAGAGAGCGGCGGCGGGCATCATCTGCGCGATATGCTGCGGCAGGGCGTAGACGTAGCTCAGCACGATCGTCCCGGCCGTCAGGTCGCGGTCGAGCAGCTTGCGGAGATTGTCGGTGGCCTGAGTGAGCACCGAGACGATCGGCATCCCCACGGCGGTGAGGATGAACACCCGGAGCCACTGCCAGAGGACGTAGCGCGAGAGAGTGCGCATCGCTCAGGCCCGGCGCCGCCGCCGCAGCCAGCCGAGCAGGAGATCCTTGAGATCGGCCAGATCGCCCCCGCGCGTCGAGCCGAATTCGCGATTGACGCGAATCAGACCGAGCACTCCGGCGACGAAGACGATGCCGTTGGGAAGCCACATGGCGAGCGCGGGCGAGATGATGCCGCGGTCGGCCAGGTTCTCGCCGGCCGTCAGTCCGACATAAAAGAGCGCGAAAATGACGAGGCTGCCGCCGATCACCAGCCCGATCCCGCCGCGGGGAAAGCGCAGCGCGAGGGCGATCCCGATCAGGACGAAGTTCATGCAGGCTACTGAGAGCGCGAACTTCTTGTGGATCTCCACCGAGTACTGGTGGACTGCCCGAATGGCGAATGCCTCGTCGTCGCGGGCGCTGCTCACGTCGCTCAACGTCGCGGCGGCGGCCAGCAGCGGGCCCGCCACGGAATCGTGGGGGAAAGCGGGTGGGGGGGGAGGGGGAGGGGGGACCGGCACGACGGGGGCCTGTGCGGTTGCCGGCTTCGGCAACAGCAAACGGCCCATCCAGCGCTCGAAGCTCCGCCAGGCGCCGCAGCGGCGTGCGGGCGAGGCAGCGGCGGCCGGAGTATCCCGCGGTGCGAGGAGCTGCAGGAAGGCGCGCAGGTCGTTGTAGGCCAGAGTGCGCCGGCGGGCGGCGGCCCGCTCCGCGTCCGCCCGCGCGCCGGCGACCCAGTCTATCATCTCGCAGGTCGTCATCTCCCGGTCGCCCTTCTGCACCGTCCCGAAGCTCTGCTGAAAGACGTTCTGGATGTTGCGCACCCGAATGTCGTTGGTCAGGAAGCGGGTCACGTTGACGGTGGCCGGCTCCGCGGTCTTGTATTCGTTGACGCGACCCACGTAGAGCTTGATGCCGAGGTCCTGGTCGTTCCGCTCGAAGCTCAGGTAGCCGCTGTCGGCGTAAATAACCCGCCGGCCTCCCTGCGGACTCAGGTCGTAGATCACCACCTCGCGCATCCGCCCGGTGGCCGGCTCGATGCGGCTCGCCTGCAGGAAATACTGCGACGGCGGAAGGCTGTTGATGGTCTGCTCCTTCATCGCGAAGGTCGGCTTTTTCTGCGCGATGTCCATCTGCAGGTTGAGCAGCCGGAGATTGGTGCGCGGCAGGATCTGGTCGATGAAAAAGAGGTTGGCGACGCTGAGCAGGATGCCGGCTGCGAGCACCGGCCGCAGCATCTGGAGCACGCTCACGCCATTGGCCCGCATCGCGGTGAGCTCGTTGTCCGCGCCCATCTGGCTGAAGCCGTAGAGCACGGCCACCAGAATGGCCATCGGTAGCGTCAGCGCCACGATGAACGGGATAAAGAGGAACAGCACCTCCGCAATGATGCCTCCCGGCAGGCCTTTGCCGACCAGGTCCCCGAAGCGCCGCGAGAGCTGATTGAGCATCAGCATCCCCGTCTGGGCAATCCAGGCGAAGGCGAAGGGACCGGCAAGGGTGCGGAGCAGGTGGCGGCGGAGCAGGCGCATCAGAAAAGGTAGCAGGTGGCAGGTGGCAGGTGGCAGGTGCAGGTTAGGTGGCAGGTGGCAGGTGGCAGGTGGCAGGTGGCAGGTGGCAGGTGGTAGGTTGCAGGTGGTTTGCGGCCAGTCTTACTGCCACCTGCCACCTGCCACCTGCCACCTGCTCTGGGGACCATGCGCTGTCCTTTGCTCATCCTGATGCTTCTCACGGGCTGTAAGGAGGAGGCTGTCCCTCCCAAGGAGTTCGACGGGCAGGCGGCGCTGCAATACGTCCAGACTCAGCTCGGCTTCGGTCCGCGGATTCCCGGCAGCGCGGGTCATGCCCGGATGGCGGCCTGGCTGGACAGTCTGCTCAGAACGCGCGCAGACAGCCTCCTCGTGCAGCGCTGGACTCACGTCACCCAGCGGGGCGATTCGCTCCCCCTGGTGAACTTCCTGGCCCGTTTCAATCCCGCGGCGACCACGCGGGTCCTCCTGCTGGCGCATTGGGACACTCGTCCGAAATCCGATGGAGCAGGCAGTCGCGATTCGACGGCTCCAGTGCCCGGCGCGAACGACGGCGCGTCCGGCGTGGCAGTCCTGCTGGGCATGGCCGACGCGCTCAAGCGATCGCCGCCCGAGATCGGCGTCGATCTGCTCTTTGTGGACGGGGAGGACTACGGGGATTTCGCGGCCGATGCCGACGTCCTGCTCGGCTCGCGCTACTATGCGGCGCATCAGGCACCCGGTGCGGTGCCCCGCTTCGCCATCCTCTTCGACATGGTGGGTGACAAGGATCTGCAGATTCTGCAGGAGGGGTATTCGCTGACCGCCGCGCCCGACCTGGTCGAAGAGGTCTGGAGCATCGCGGAGCGCATCGGCCACGGCGCCAGCTTCAAGCGGGAGCAGGGGATCAGCCTCACCGACGACCACATTCCCCTGCAGCAGGCCGGCATCCGCGCAATTGATCTCATCGACTTCACCTATGGGGGACCCGACAACCGCTGGCATCACACGCCGGACGACAGCTTCGACAAGGTCAGCGCCGCGAGCCTGCAGATCGTGGGGGATGTCGGGATGGCGGTGGTGCGGTTGACTAAATAGGGGTCAGGGGTCAGGGGTCAGGAATCAGGGGAACTGCATTTCTTTCGGTCCCGCCTGCGTTCGTTCGATGCCGGAATTCAGAGAGAGGCGCGCCAGGTTAGCTCATGGACGCGAAGGGCAAGTCACTCATCCGATCGCATCGCGATCTCGTGGTGTGGCAACGGGCCATGGACCTGGTCGATGAGACCTATGCGCTGACCGACAGCTTTCCCAAGCGGGAGCAGTTCGGTATCACTGCCCAGATGCGATCGGCGGCGGTTTCCATTCCGGCAAACATCGCGGAGGGATTTGGTCGCCGAACACCTACTTCGAGATGAGCGCGAGGCGGAAATACGTTACGAACACTGAGGTAGAGACCATCCGGTCGCGAGTAGAAGAAATTGGACGGAGGCTCGGCGGCCTGCGTCGGGCATTAGTTCGCCGGCAACACCCTGACCCCTGACCCCTGCTTCCTGATTCCTGATCCTGCACCCCTCTCATGAACCGCGAGCCGCGCGCAATCCTCCTGCTGCTCTCGCTGGCCGTGGCCGGCCATACTGCCCGGCTGCTGCTCCGGCCCGCCGGCCCGCCAGGTGAGCTGCTTGCCAGCAACCAATCCCCCGCGATCGATCCCGCTCGCCAGCGTGCCCGAGGAGAGCGCGCCGTCCGGCCGCTCGGTCCGGGTGAGCGGATCGACGTCAACAGCGCCTCCGCCGAGGAGATTGCACGGCTCCCAAGGGTTGGCATGTCACTGGCAAAGCGAATCGTGTCCGATCGGGTTGCCCGGGGACCCTTTCGGGGTCTTGCCGAGCTGGATCGGGTTCCAGGGGTGGGACCGGCCCTGCTCAGAACCCTGTCCGAGCGGGTCAGCTTTGGAGCCTTCGGAGCGGGTCAAAGCGGCCCAGGAAACGGCGCTGCAAACAACCGCATGTCCGGGACTTACGCCGAGCAGCCGCAAGCTTCTCCGGTCGCCCCGGTGGACCTTAACTCGGCCTTGGAAGCGGACCTGGTTGCCCTGCCGGGGATCGGGCCGGCACGAGCCCGGGCAATTCTGGCATATCGCCGGGAGAACGGGCCGTTCGCCGCAGTGTCAGATCTTGGGAGGGTACCAGGGTTCAGTCAGAGGCTGGTAGCTCGCCTGACCCCCCTCTTGGTGGCCAGGTAAGCCGGACGAGAGCTCTCATGAAATGGAAGGGTAGCGGCTAGCGAATGGCGACCACCGCAGTACCGGCTGAACGCCTGGGGGACATCCTCGTCAAGGAAGGGCTGCTCTCGCGTGAGCGGCTCGCCCAGGCGTTGGTGGAGCAGCGCTCTTCGGGCATGCCGCTCGGCTTCGTGGTTGCCAAACAGGGCCTGGTTCCGGAAGTGGAAATCACCCGGATCGTGGCGCGGCAACTCCGGGTCCCTGCAGTCGACCTCTCCCATTTTGAAGTCGACGCCAAGATTCTCAAGCTGATTCCCGCAGAGATCGCCAAGCGCCATGTCGTGCTCCCGCTCAAGCGCGAGGGCCGCACCCTGACCGTGGCGATGGCCTGTCCGACCGATCAGGTGCTGCTGCAGGAGCTCCGCTTCATCACCCGCTACGATCTCTTCCCGGTTTTCGCGGGTGAGTTCACGCTGCGAACCCTGATCGACAAATACTACGATGCCTCCGATCAGCAGCTCGCGGCGATTCTGCGTGACATGGAGGGGCTCGCCGACGACGTCGAAGTGCTGGAGGAGATCGACGAAGACGGGCTGGCCGAGGCGCAGATCGACGATGTGCCGGTGGTCAAGCTCATCAACGGCCTGCTCACGGACGCGGTGCAGCGGGGCGCCAGCGACATCCACATCGAGTCGTTCGAGCACGAGCTCCGGATCCGCTACCGCATCGACGGAGCCCTCCAGGAAGTCATGAAGCCGCCGATGAAGATGAAGGCGGCGCTGATCTCGCGGGTCAAGATTCTTTCGCAGCTCAACATCGCCGAGCGGCGGATGCCTCAGGACGGCCGGCTCAAGCTCAAGATGGGCAATCGGGTGATCGACTTCCGGGTCTCGACGCTCCCCTGCCTCTTCGGCGAGAAGATCGTGCTCCGGATTCTCGACAAGGGCAACCTGACCCTGGATCTCACCACGTTCGGGTTCGAGCCCAAAGCGGAGCAGGATCTGCTGCGCGCGATTCTCAACCCGTACGGGATGGTGCTGGTCACCGGCCCGACGGGATCCGGCAAGACGACTACGCTCTATTCCGCACTGCAGCGCATCAACACGATCGACTCCAACATCATGACGGCCGAGGATCCGATCGAGTACAATCTGCACGGCATCAATCAGGTGCAGGTGAAGACGGATATCGGTCTCACCTTTGCGACGGCGCTCAAGGCGTTTCTCCGGCAGGACCCCAACGTTATCATGATCGGAGAGATCCGCGACCTGGAAACCGGCGGCATCGCCATCAAGGCGGCGCTCACCGGGCACCTGGTACTCTCCACGCTGCACACCAATGACGCACCGAGCACGATCACCCGATTACTGGACATGGGGGTCGAGGCGTTCAACGTCTCGGCGGCCGTGAATCTGGTGGTGGCGCAACGACTGGTCCGGCGGATCTGCACGGATTGTCGTGCTCCGACGACGTACCGGCCCGAAGAATTGCGGGCGTTGGTGCACCCGGGCATGAATCTTGAGCAGATCAAAGAGATTGCGTTTTCCAAAGGCAAGGGGTGCGATTCGTGCAGCGGCACCGGGTACCGGGGCCGCGCCGGGCTGTATGAAGTGATGGCGATGTCTCCGGAGCTCCGGCGGATGATTCTCCGGGGTGGTTCGGTCGCGGAGCTGCGCGATCAGGCGATCGAGGAAGGAATGCTCACCCTGCGCTCGAGCGGAATTCTCAGAATCGAGCAAGGCATCACGACGCTCGAAGAAGTCGTAAAGGAGACTGCCGCATGACGCTGAACCTGCGCGCGCTGCTACAGGAGATGATCGACCGGGAGGCGTCCGACCTCCACATCACGGCCGGAGAGCGTCCCAAGCTCCGGGTCGACGGTGAGATCACGGACTGCTCGGTGGAAGAGGTCCTGACGCCCAAGGACACGCTTCAGCTGGCGTATTCGGTCCTGACCGAGACGCAGAAGAAGCGCTTCGAGTTCGACGACGAGCTCGACTTCTCCTTCGGCATCCAGAACCTGGCGCGCTTCCGGGGCAACGTGTTCAAGCAGCGGGGCTGCGTCGCCATGGTGCTTCGCATGATTCCCTTCAGCGTGCGCACCCTGGAGGATCTCGGGCTGCCGCCGATCGCGAGCAAGCTGGCGGAACGACCGCGCGGGCTGATCCTGGTGACCGGCGCGACCGGCTCGGGCAAATCCACCACGCTCGCGGCCATGCTGGACATGATCAACAAGAGCCGCAAAGGGCACATCATCACGGTGGAAGACCCGATCGAATTCATCCATCGCCACCAGAACTGCATCGTCAACCAGCGCGAGATCGGCACCGACACCAAGACGTTCGCCTCGGCGCTCAAGTACGCGCTGCGCGAAGACCCCGACATCATCCTGGTCGGCGAGATGCGCGACCTCGAGACGATCGCCGCGGCGCTGACCATCGCGGAGACCGGTCACCTCGTGCTGGCGACCCTGCACACCAACTCCGCGGCGGAGGCCATCAACCGGATCATCGACGTCTTCCCCTCCGGCCAGCAACCCCAGGTCCGGGCCCAGCTGGCGTTCGTGCTGGAGGGCGTGATCACCCAGGCGCTGCTGCAGCGCTCGCGCGGCAAGGGACGGGTGATGTGCTGTGAAGTCATGGTCGCGACGCCCGCGATCCGGGCGCTGATCCGGGAAGACAAGATCCACCAGATCTATTCCGCGCTGCAGTCGGGCAAGAAATTCGGGATGCAGACGATGGTCGACTCGCTCTACCAGCTCTACATGAATCGCGAGGTCACCAAGGACGAGTGCCTCCGGGTGGCCGGCGACGGCAACGAATTCCTCCGCATGGTGGGCGAGAAGCCGATGGAGGAGCAGGGAATCGCTCAGATGCCCAAGGCCACCGCGGCGCAGGGGCGCCGCTGATCCTGATCGGAGAGTCCTACGATGGGAATGTTCGAATACACCGCCAAGAACACCGTCAGCGGGCAGATCCTCAAAGGGACCCTCGACGTCCCGACGAAGGACGAGGTCATCGCGTTCATCCGCAAGAACCGGATGATCCTGGTGAGCGTGCGCGAGGCACCCGCGCAGGTGCGGATGCCCTCGTTCAAGAAGAAGGTCAGCACGCGCGACGTCGTCATCTTCACGCGGCAGTTCGCGACGATGATCAACGCGGGACTGCCGCTGGTGCAATCGCTCACCATTCTGTCCGCCCAGACCGAGAACAAGTCGCTCAAGGAGATCACCAAGGCGGTGGTCTATGATGTCGAGGCCGGCAACACGCTGGCCGACGCCCTCCGCAAGCACCCCAAGGCGTTCAGCGACCTCTACGTCAACATGGTGGCCGCGGGCGAGGCCGGCGGTATTCTCGACACGATTCTGCTGCGGCTGGCCACCTTCCTCGAGAAAAACGACGCGCTGGTCCGCAAGGTGAAGGGCGCGATGGTGTATCCGGGCGTCATCATGAGCGTGGCGGTGCTCGCGGTCGCCGTCCTGCTGGTCTTCGTGATTCCGACCTTCTCGGCGATGTTCGCGTCGGTAAACATGACCCTGCCGTTCCCCACCCGCGTGGTGATCGGGTCCTCCCAGGTGCTGCTCCGCTGGTGGTGGCTGATCCTGCTGAGCATCGGTGCGGGCGCCTTCGCCTTCCGCTCGTACTACGGGACGCCCGGCGGCCGGAAGGCGGTGGACGGCGCCATGCTGCGCGCGCCGGTCATCGGCGACCTGCTGCGGAAGTCCGCCGTCTCGCGCTTTACCCGGACGCTCGGAACGCTGATTTCGTCGGGTGTGTCCATCCTCGACGGCCTGGAAATCACGGCGAAGACCGCCGGCAACCGGGTGATTCACGACGCAGTGATGCAATCTCGCCAGTCCATCGCGGGCGGCGAAACCATCGCCGGGCCGCTGCAGGTCTCGGGCGTGTTCCCGCCGATGGTGATCTCGATGATCTCGGTCGGCGAGCAGACCGGCGGGCTCGACGACATGCTCACCAAGATCGCCGACTTCTACGACTCCGAGGTGGACGTCGCGGTCAGCGCATTGCTCTCGCTCATGGAACCCATCATGATCGTCGTGCTCGGCATCATCGTGGGCGGCATGGTCGTGGCGATGTATCTCCCCATCTTCGACATGGTGAACGCGGTGCAATGATGAAACGGCTATTGGCTATTGGCTATGGGTTATTGGTCGTGGCGCCCCTGGCCGCCCAGCAACAGAAGAAGCCACGCATTCACGCGGTCGAGCTCACCTTCTCCGCCGGGTATTTCCAGCCGACCGGGCCTACCGGACAGCTGGGATCCGTGGAGCTGACTCGCAAACCGTCGTGGGAATCGGGCGCCCATTTCGGGGCCTACTCGAAGAGCGGCAAATGGGGCGCGGAGGTGTCTGCCGGCTACGCTCCGGAGCGGGTCTCGCAGGGCGGGTTCGGCTCCCGACGGACTCATTTGACCTATGGGACGCTGCGGGCGCTGTACGGGAAGAGTCCCCGCAAGCCGGGGATTTCGATCATGGCGGGTGCCGGGGTGAGCGTGCTCCACCGGGGCTACAGCGTCATGGATTCCGATGTGGCCACCAATCATTTTGGCGGCGCCACCAGCCTCTTTGTCCGGATTCCGATCGACGACCAGGTAGGACTCCGGCTCGACGCGGAAGACCTGATCTCGCGGGCCGATTTCGGATCAGGCAAGAAGCTCCGCAATGACTTCGTGCTGACGGCGGGTCTCGGGATTTCCTGGTAGAACTAACGCTAGCAGACATCAGCTAACAGCTCTCAACCAAGCCCGGCCTAGCGCCGGGCTTTGTGTTGCGAGCGCGCATCGCTCGATTCGCTCCACCATGCGGCATCGCGTGTGCCCGAGCCAACGCTCCAGTCGTCCTCCCCTGTACTGGCAGTACGCAAACCGGAGAGGAGACCAAGCTCGATGCGATACGGAGCGCGATTCTGGGTTCCGGCGGTTTTGTTCGCGGCCCTTCCCCTGGCCTCGTGCAGTGATTCGGCGACTCAGAACAATCCGGGTGGCCAGCCGAGGGTCACCGTGCGGCTGACCGACGCGGCGGGAGACATCGTCGCCGCCGTCGTTACGATCTCGGAGATCAATTTGCAGGGGAGTGACGGCAAGGTGGTCCTGATGTCCTCGCCGGTCACGACGGATCTCGTCGACCTGGCCAACAACACGGCCACGCTGGTGGATGCGGTTGCGGTTCCAGCCGGTACCTATACGCAGCTGCGCTTCGTGATCACGGGTGGCTACGTCGAGGTCGAAAACGCCGACGGGACCACCTCGATTTACGCGTCTTCGCCGACCTACTCCGGCCTTCCCGCCGGCGCGGTCGTGACAGGTGATCTCCAGATGCCGAGCCTCGCCCAATCGGGTCTCAAGGTCGACTTTCCGTCCACTGAGCTGGAAATCGACGAGGATCAGGATTTCCTGGTCGATTTCAACGTGAGCGAGAGCTTCGGGAAACAGGCGGGCAATTCCGGCAAGTGGGTGATGCGCCCCGTCATCAAAGGAGCGGTATTCACCACGGCAGCGACGGTGGTCGCCACGCTGAAGCTGAACACGGGCGTCACGCTGCCGGTGCCTCCGTCAGGAGCGGTCACGCTGGCGGCATTCAAGGCGAATCTGAACGGTGAAGTGATCAACTTCTCCGATCCGGATGGCGACGGGGTCTTCGAGGCACGCTTCCGATTCCTGCTGCCGGGTACCTACGCCCTCAGTGTTCAGGTTCCCGCCGGGCTCGGCATCACGACCAACCTGACGCTCCCGGTCAACGTGACCGTCGACGCAGGGGAGACCGAGACCGTGGCGGTGGTCATTCAAACGGCGGTGCTCGTTCCATAAGGGGATTTGAACGACCCGTCGAGGCGGCGCCCCCGGTAGAGGCCGGGGGCGTTCGTCTTTGTTGGCTGTGGGCTATGGGCTATGGGCTATGGGCTATGGGCTAAAAGCCTCCCGGAGGGGTCCCATTGCTGACGGTTGCGGGTTTGGGCGCCGGCTTCCCCGCGTTCTTTACGTAGATATCCAGCCAGGCAGTCCAGCGGCCCCAGAGATCAAGGATTGTCTCGCGGGTCGCGGGACCGTGGTCCTCATAGGGATAGAGATAGAGCGCCGCCGTCTTTCCCTCGGAGCGGAGCGCCTGCATCATCCGGATCGAGCTGATGGGATCGGTGCCGACGTTCTGATCCTCGAGGTTGTGGTACAGCAGCAAAGCGCCCTGCAGCTTGTCGGCGGATAGCATCGGCGACATCTCGAGATAGGTCTTCTGTCCGCTCCAGAGGTCGCGTCGCTCGCTCTGGAAACCGGTCGGCGTCAAGGTGCGGTTGTACATGCCATCGCCCGCAATTCCCGCCTTGAAGAACGGCGTGTGCACCAGAGCGTTTACGGTGCTGAAGGCGCCGTAGCTGTGCCCGCCTATCCCCAAGCGGGTGCGGTCGATGAAACCCTGCCGATCCAGCTCGTCGATCACCGCGATCAGGTTCCGGGTGAGATCAGAGACGTAGTTGTCGTTCATGCGGCCGGTTTCGCCGATGACCGGGGGATCGAAGTTCGCTACGGCATACCCCTGCGTCGCCAGGAACTCGATGGTGCGGGGTTGTGAGGCGGGGAAGCGATTGATGTTCTCGGTTCGCAAGGTCCGGTCATAGCCCGCCTGGTCGGTGTACTCGTAGGGGTAGAACCAGAACATCCCGGGGAGCCGGGTGCCCGCCTGGTACCCGCTGGGGAGGGTGACGCGAACCACGAACTTGATGCCGTCGGAGCGGGTTACCACGACGCGCTTGCGAACCAGTGAGGTGAATTCCGGGGTGACGTCCTGATTCCTGGTGAGCTGAGTCAGCGCCCCCGATCTCAGATCGCGCAGATAGGCATCGGGCACCTGCGTCGAGCTTTCCCGCACCACGACGGCGCGGGTAAAGTCGTCGTCGAGCGGGACGGTCATCGCTTCCGACACGTCGGCGGGCGCCTGATAGATGCGGGTTTTGGCGCCGGAGGCGAGCGTCACCCGGTCCACAAACGGTTGCGGGATCCGCTCCAGATAGTTGCGGTGGAACTGCGAGCCCACCAGGTACACGGCGCTGTCGCCCGAAACAACCGCCACCGTGCCTCCGTGGGAAGCGCGCCGGGTGAAGAGACCACCCGGATTGTTGTAGAAGGAGAGCGAATCGTTCGCCGCGCCGCCCCGTCCTCCCCCCCCGCCGCCCCCGACGCCACCCAGGCCCATAATGACCGGCGTGTATCCGCGCTGCCGCACGATGGTGTACTTCCTGGCCGGCTCGCTCAGCCGTACCGCGTAGAGCTCGCCGGTGCCCGCGCGGGTGGTGGCTATGAACGCGGTGCCCGCGTCCTCGCTCAACACCAGCTGGGAGATCGGCCCGTCGGCGCGGTAGAGCACAGTGGTGTCGGTGGGCCGGAAGGGCGGATTCCAGCGGACCAGCCGCTCGGGCCGGTTGCTCGTCACGGATGCGCCAGGTGCGGCGGGAGCCGCCGCCGTGGAATCACCCTGGCCCCGCGGCTGGCTCGATTCGACGAAGTAGAGGCCTTCGCCCTTGGGCAGCCAGGAGAGCAAACGCTTGGCGCCCGTATCGCGGCGCTGGCCCGGCGTGTCGGAAGTGTCGGGCGCCTCCCGCAGTGGACGCTTGGCGACCTCGGCGAGCACCTTGCCGGCGCTGTCCCAGATCTCCTCCACCTCGGCGAAGTTGCCGTACTGCACGATATAGGAGAACGGCTTCCGCATGGTGGTGACCCGGAGGTATTTCCCGTCGGGCGAAGGATCCACGGCATTGATCATTGCCGGAGCCCCGAGCTTTCGCAGCGCGCGGGTCTTCAGGTCGATCGCCGTGAGCTGGCCCGTCGCGTAGTACTCCAGCAGGGTGTGGTCGACCGGCTCCTCCAGCAGACTGGCGAAGTTGCGCTGCGGCGATTTGAGGGTATCGAGCCACAAACGGACCAAGGGTCCGGTCGCGATAGCGGGACGCGCCGGCAGCGGGGCGCGCGGCTCCGGGACCAGCACCGCGAACAGGGTCGACCCGTCCGCGGTCCAATCGACGGTGGTGACCAGCGTGGCGAGCAGCGGCGTGCGGGTTATGCTGCGCGAAACGCCCGTGGCGACGTCCGCGACATAGAGGTGAGACGCTTTCTCGAAGTTGGCCAGGAACGCAACCTGCTTGCCATCGGGCGCCCAGACCGGATTGCTGACCGTGGCGCCGGCGGGAATCTGGATGGCGCGGGTCTGGCCGGTTGCGGCATCCACCAGCTCCAACCCTGCCGCACCGCGCGTGGTCAGCGCCCGCACCCGATTCGCCGCCGGATCCACCTGCAACCCCGCGAAGTAATAGTGCGGCTTGCCGAAGCTGCTGACGCTCGGCATGCCTGCCGAGATTTCCCGCAGGAAGTAGCGGCGATCCGGACCGAGCTGGGTGAGCGCGACGTTGCGCTGCCGAGGCGCGGTCACCAGCCGGGCGATGACTTCCGGCGGCGTCACATAGGTCTCGGCCGCGAGCCGGGCACGGCTCTCCGTGAGTGCAGTGCCGGCCTCCGCGGTGCGATCCGGCGCCTGGCTGCTCAGCGGGAGGGGGAGGAGGAAGGCGAGCACGGAAAGAGTGCATGCCAGGGGCACACTGCCGAGCAGGCGGGACAGCGAGCGCGCCGATTTCATGGGTTGCCTCGGTACGGATTTTGGACGATGGAGGATGCCAGCGTGAAGTTACGTTCTCGCGCGGCGCTTCGCTGAAAGCGAGCAGCGGGTTGACATAGGGGAGGGGGGTATATTATGCTCGGCGCAGAAAGCATGACTGAATCCAGCCGAGCCGCGAATGCCGGTGGGGCCACCGATCCCGTGTGCGGGATGCAGGTCCCCGCCTCGACTCCGCATCGCTACACCACTCCGCAAGGGGAGGAGATTCTCTTCTGCTCCGCGGGCTGCCGCGAGCGGTTCAGCAAAGCTCCCGCGAAATACCTGCATCCTCCCGAAACAGCTACGCCCGGGGCAGCGCCAGGGAGCTCCAAGGCAGCGAGCTACACCTGCCCGATGCATCCGCAGATCATCCGGAATGCGCCGGGGAATTGCCCGATCTGCGGGATGGCGCTGGAGCCGGTCCTGGCTCTGGGTACCGCCGTGGAGGAGAGCCCGGAGCTCCGCGACATGTCGCGCCGCTTCTGGACCGCAGTCGCGCTCACGATTCCGCTGCTCCTGGTGGCGATGGGAGACCTGCTGCCCGGCCAACCCGTCTCCCGGATCCTGTCCGCGCGGACCCGCATGCTGCTCGAGCTGCTGCTCGCGACGCCAGTCTGCCTCTGGGCGGCCTGGCCTTTCTATACGCGGGCAGTCGAGTCGGTGAAGCAGCGCAGCCTCAACATGTTCACGCTGATCGGGCTCGGGGTGTCGGTCGCGTATGGCTACAGCATCGTGGCAGCGCTGCTGCCGGGGATTTTTCCCGCAGCCTTCCGCCGCGATGGCGAGGTCCCGGTCTATTTCGAGGCGGCGACTGTCATCGTAACCCTCATCCTGCTCGGCCAGGTCCTGGAGCTCAGGGCGCGACAGGCGACCGGCGCCGCGATTCGCAAGCTGCTCGGCCTGGCGCCGAAGACCGCGCGGCGCGTCAAAGCAGACGGCTCCGAGGAGGACATCGCGCTGGAACTGCTGCAGGGCGGCGACCGGCTGCGAGTTCGGCCCGGTGAGAAGATTCCGACCGACGGCGTGGTGCTCGAGGGGACCAGCGCGGTCGACGAAGCAATGATCTCGGGGGAGCCGATTCCCGTGGAAAAGGGTCCGGGAGACCGGGTCGTGGGTGCGACGATCAACGGAAACGGATCGCTCATCATGCGGGCAGAAAAGGTGGGTGCGGACACCTTGCTCGCGCGAATCGTCGGCATGGTCGCAGAGGCGCAGCGCAGCCGCGCTCCAATCCAGCGGCTCGCCGATACCATCTCAGCCTATTTCGTCCCGACCGTCGTGCTGGTCGCCGTCGTCACCTTCATCGTATGGAGCGTCGCCGGCCCCGAGCCGCGAATGGCGTACGCGCTGGTGAACGCCGTCGCGGTGCTGATCATCGCGTGCCCCTGCGCGCTCGGGCTGGCCACTCCCATGTCGATCATGGTGGCGACCGGCAGGGGGGCGAGCATGGGAGTGCTCTTCCGGAACGCAGAAGCAGTCGAGATCCTGCGAAAAGTCGACACCCTCGTGATCGATAAGACCGGCACGCTTACGGAGGGAAAGCCCGAGCTCGCGACGGTGCTGCCTGCTCCCGGCTTCAACGAGCCCGAGCTGTTGCGGCTGGCGGCCACGCTGGAGCGCGGCAGCGAGCATCCGCTTGCCACGGCGATCGTAACGGGGAGCCAGCAACGCGGGGTGGCGCTTGGAGCAGAGAGCGCGACTGGGTTTCAGAGCCTTACGGGGAAAGGGGTACGCGGGAGCGTCGACGGCCACGACGTTGCCCTGGGAAACCGGAGCCTGCTGGATGACCTGGGAGTAGAGCTCGGGTCGCTGGCCGACCGTGCCGAGGCACTGCGCAAGGAGGGACAGACGGTGATGTTCGTCGCCGTGGGCGGGAAGCTTGCGGGCCTGCTCGGCGTGGCGGACCCGATCAAGGCAAGCACGGCGGAGGCGATCGGCGCGCTGCATGCAGAAGGAATTCGCCTCGTGATGCTCACGGGGGACAGCAAGACCACCGCTCAGGCAGTAGCCGGACGACTCGGGCTCGACGAGGTCATCGCCGAGGTGCTGCCGGACCAAAAGGTGGAGGTCATCAAGCGGCTACAGGCGGAGGGACGCTTCGTCGCGATGGCGGGGGACGGCATCAACGACGCCCCGGCGCTGGCCCAGGCGCAGGTCGGCATCGCGATGGGGACGGGGACCGACGTGGCCATGGAGAGCGCCGCGGTGACGCTGGTGAAGGGCGACCTGCGCGGGATCGTGCGAGCCCGGCGGCTCTCTCGCGAGACAATGCGGAACATCAAGCAGAATCTCTTCTTCGCGTTCGGGTACAATTCGGCCGGGGTGCCGATCGCCGCGGGAGTACTTTATCCGTTCTTCGGAGCACTGCTTTCGCCGATGCTCGCCGCCGCGGCCATGAGCATGAGCTCGGTGTCGGTGATTGGGAATTCGCTGCGTTTGCGGAGATTTGAATAGGGCTATTGGCTATGGGCTATTAGGCTATGGGCTATGAGCTATGGGCTATTGGTAACAGCTCTTCCGGAAGGACCCATAGCCCATAGCTCATAGCCCATAGCGTTTTTACAGGGAGTCCCCTTATGACGGAAAAATCCGAGCCTGCGCGGTGCGGCTGCGAGGTCGCCGGGGTGGTGGACCGCAAAGCGGCCGGCGTCGATCCCGAGATCAAGGATCGCAACCTCAAACGCCTCCGGCGGATCGAGGGGCAGGTGCGCGGGCTCCAGAAAATGGTCGAGGAGGATCGCTACTGTCCCGAAATCATGGTGCAGATCGCCTCGGTGCACGAGGCGCTGCGGGCGGTGGGGCGCGAGCTGATGCGGAATCATCTGCGGCACTGCGTCGCCCAGGCGGTTCGCGCGGGAGGCAGCGAGGCCGAAGCAAGCTATGACGAGCTGCTCGAATTGATCTATACGACCTCGCGGTGAGCGGCCCCCTCGGTATCCTGGAGCTCAGCGGTGGGGGCGGGGGGCGCTCGGGTGGAGCGCTCCGCCGCCGCGAGGCGGGTTATTTGCCGCAGGGCAACGATATCAAGGTCGAGGACCGGCTGGTCCGGCAGCTCGGGCTGCGCACCGGCGACGAGATCGTGGGCGAAACGCGGAGAGGAAAGGGCGGCAGTTTCCTCGAGCGAGTGACCCTGCTCAATGGGCGGCCGCCCGAGGAGCTCCGCGAGCGGCCGGAGTTCCAGAATCTGCCCGCGGTCCATCCCGACCAGCCGCTGCGGCTGGAGTGCGGCAGCGCGCGGCCGGGAGGGGGACAGGCGGACCAGACCAACCGGATCATCGACCTGGTATGCCCGTTCGGGAAGGGCCAGCGCGCGCTGATCGTCGCGTCCGCCAAAGGCGGCAAGACGATGGTGCTGCAGGCCATCGCGGAAGGGGTGAGCACCAACTATCCCGACGCCGCGCTCTTCATCCTCCTGGTGGACGAGCGTCCCGAAGAAGTCTTCGAGATCGAGGCGGCGGGGTTCGGCGAAGTGGTGGCTTCGAGCTTCGACAACCCGGCCGCGCAGCACGTCGCCCTGGCGGAGCTGCTGCTGGAGCGGGCCCGGCGCAGGGTAGAGCTGGGCGACGATGTCGTGCTGATCGTGGATTCGCTGACCCGGCTGGCGCGGGCGCACAATGCGGTGGTGAAGGGAACCGGCCGCACGCTTTCGGGCGGACTCGATGCGCAGGCGCTGGAGCGGCCCAAGCGCTTCTTCGGGAGCGCGCGGCAGGTGGATCCAGCGCGGGCGGGGGGGGCGGGGGGTGGCGGGTCGCTCACCATCATCGCGACCGCGCTGGTCGATACCGGCAGCAAGATGGACGACCTGATTTTCGAGGAGTTCAAGGGGACCGGCAACAGCGAGCTGGTGTTGAGCCGGGAGCTGGCCGAACGGCGGGTATTCCCGGCCATCAATCTGGTGGCGAGCGGCACGCGGAAAGAGGAGCTGCTGCTGTCCGGTCCGGCTCTGGTCGCCTCGCACAAGCTGCGGCAGCGCATCGCGCGGATGAGCCCGCTCGACGCGATGAACGATCTGCTCACCGATTTGCGGCGCCACAAGACCAATGCGGAGCTGATTGCGGCGCTCGCCGGGACGGAAGGAGCCAAGGCGTGAGCTATCGGCTGGCGTTGCTACTCCTGCTCGGTCCCGCCGCACTGCAGGCGCAGTCGGCAGGGGGAGGCGGGGGAGGCGAGGTGACGCGCACGGGCGCGAGCCGTCCGGTTGCCCAGGCGACTCAGGTCGACTCGGGTCCCCGGGTCGATGGCCGCCTGAATGATCCGGTGTGGGCGCGTGCGGCAGTGATCACCGGCTTCGTGCAGCATGAGCCCTTCGACGGCCGGGCCGCCACGGAGCGGACCGAGGTTCGCATCATCTATGACCGGCAAGCGCTGTACATCGGGGCGCGACTCTATGACTCGGACCCGGCGGGCATCGTGCGGGGCGAGGTGCGGCGGGACGCCGAGCTCAAGGATCAGGATGCCTTCCTGGTGATGCTGGATACGTTTCTCGACCGGCAGAACGGCTTCGTCTTCGGCACCACTCCCGCAGGCATCGAACACGACGGGCAGGTGACCAAAGAGGGAGAAGGCGGGTTCGGGGGCGCGGTAGGCACCGGGGCGGGTGCCAGCGGTCAGCGGGGAGAGGCCAACCTCAACTGGGACGGAACCTGGAGGGTGGCCACCTCGGTCGATTCGGCCGGCTGGACCGCGGAGTTCCGGATCCCGTTCGAGACGCCGCGCTACGCGGGGGGCGGGGGCGGGGGCGGGGGCGGAAAGGTGCAGCGGTGGGGACTCAACCTGGCCCGCTACATCCGACGGAAGAACGAAGAGGATTTCTGGTCACCGGTCGGACGGCAGTACACGATCTATCGGATCTCCCAGGCGGGCACACTCGAAGCAGTCGACCCGCCAGCCCGGCGGGTGGCGCTGGTCACCCCCTACACGCTGGGGACGCTGCGGCGCGACTTCGTGAATGCCAGCACGACCGATGCTTCGGCGGAATTCGGCGCGGATGCCAAGCTCGGCGTCACGCCCAGCCTGACCCTCGACCTCACCTACAACACCGATTTCGCCCAGGTCGAGGTGGACGATCAGCAGATCAATCTCACCCGCTTCAACCTGTTCTTTCCGGAGAAGCGGCCTTTCTTCCTCGAGAATGCCGGAACTTTTTCGGTCGGGGCTACGGAGTCAGTGGAGCTGTTCTTCAGCCGCCGGATCGGCATCGGAGCCGGGAGTCGGTCGGTGCCGATCCTGGGCGGCGGGCGAATGACCGGCAAGCTGGCGGGATTTACCGTGGGGCTGCTCGATATCCAGACCGAGCGCGTCGACCTGGTGGACTCGACGGTGGTGGAGCCCAACAACTACGCCGTCGCGCGGGTGCTGCGCGAGCTGCCGCACCGTTCCCGGATCGGAGCGATCGCGGTGAGCCGGCTCAACACCGACAGCTCGGGTGACTACAACGTCACCCTCGGCGTGGATAGCCGGGTAGGAATCGGCGAAGCAACCTCGCTCGACGCGTTCGTCGCGCACTCGGAGACACCGGGCCGTCCGGGGAGCTCGAATACCTGGCACCTGTCCGGGAGCTACGTCACCCGGCAGTGGGAGCTCGGCGCCGCCATCCGGCAGGTCGATGCCGATTTCAATCCCGAGGTCGGATTCCTGGAGCGCCCGGCCTTTCGCTTCTACAGTTTCCGGATCCTGCGCCATCTCCGCACCCCGAAAATCCGCTGGTTCCGGGAGACGCGGCCCCACATCACCTTCCGGCAGTACGACGAGCCGGATGGAAGCCCGCAGAGCCGGCTGATCCACATCGACAGCCACATGCTGTTCGCCAACGGCTCGTTCTTCGAATTCCCAGGACTCAATTTCACGAGGGAGGCGCTGCCGGATTCCTTCGCTATCGCGCAGGGGGTGACGTTGCCGCCGGGATTGTATGACTGGTTCGAGTGGGGAATGAACTACAACACCAATCTCAGTGCGCCGTTCTCGGTGGGCGGCAAAGCCACCGTGGGCGGGTTCTACAACGGGCACCGGGCGGGGATCACCGCCAACTTCACGGCCCGCCCGAATCAGAAGTTCCAGGCGCAGCTCAGGATCAACTACGACAACGTGCAGCTGGACGAAGGCAACTTCGTGCGCCGGCTGGTGGGCGTGCGACTGGCCTACGCGTTCACGCCCAGCATCTTTCTGCAATCGCTCACCCAGTACAACAACCAGAGCCACTCGCTCTCGGCCAATGTGCGCTTCGGCTGGCTGGGTCCGGCGGGCACCGGCCTCTTCGTGGTGTTCAACGAAGGCCGGCAGACGGGAGAGGACCCGCGCGCGCTCGACAGGGCCTTGATTGTGAAATTCACCAGACAGTTTGATCTAGGAGGCTAGGAGGCTAGGAGGCTAGGAGGCTAGGAGGCTAGGGGCTAGGGGCTACCTACTGATACTGGATGTAGACCGGACGCGGCCGGAGGGCGAGCAGTTCTCGGGGGGAGAGCAGTTCGTCGCCATCTCTCGTGTCGTGATGGAAAAAGAGCTTGAAGCCGGTGAACTGCACCGGCTCGGCCACCGCGGATACGGCGTAGCTGTCGAACTTGTACCAGGGTTGACCCCAGCCGTCCATGTTGATGACGACCTGGACGCGCGGATCCAGGCGAATCCTGGCGGTGTTCTGCAGCATGTTCTTCGTGAAGCGATGGATGACCAGGACTTTCGGCGGCAGCCGATACTGCGTCACCAGCTTGCCCAGCTCGGCAATCAGATAATTCACATCCGCCGCATCGAGCGCGCCGATCAGCTTGCCGGGTCGCTTTCCCTCGCGGTTGTAATGCATGTAGAACTCGGGATCAATCGCGAGGTGGACATCCGGCCGGGCCAGCCAGGGCAGCAAGCGGGGCAGCTCGCTCTGCACGGCGCTCCGCCCCGCCTGAATGTCGAGGATGAGGATCGCGCGCTTCTGCTGCGCCCAGCCGTACACCTTCCGAATGAGCGTGGTATCCATGCGCAGGCGGTAGAGGCTGTCCGGACCCGGCTTCTCCTGCGCCACTACCGTAATGAGATGCAAGGCCGGCTGCACGGGTGTGCTACGATCGGCGGCTTGCCACTCGGCAACGACTTCGTCGAGGCGAGCGAACATCTCCTCGGGCGGCACCTCGCCGAGGATCCCCATCCTGGTCGAGAGCGGATTGCCGTAAAACGCGACGATGCGCCGTCCGGGCAGCAGCGCGCCAGGGAGCGGCGCGGGGCTCGCCACAGGCCAGCCGGGGTGGCGGAGTCCTTTGCGGATCGCCGAGACGAAGGAGATGGTGTCGGTCTTGCGGCGGCCGGAAATCAAAGAGGAGACGGCGAGCCGAATGGCGGAATCGGCGGTGAGGCGACGCCAGGCCAGCGTCGTGTCGGCCCGGAATCGCGGAGGCGGTAGGGGAGGCGTAGTGTCCCGCGGCGCGGGCGTGGAATCGGAGGTGCGCGCCTGCTGAGCGCCCTCGCGTGCGCAGCCGCCGGCGGACGCGAGGGCAAACAACCAGAGCCAAAACCGTCGAGCCAGCCGCATGCGAGAATGATACTCGCACTGGCTCTTTGCCTCGCTACTTGTTCGCCCGGAGCGCCGCGCCCAAGGAATCGGCCAGCAGGCGGAGCAGGTTGCGGCCGTGCCGGTCGCGCACGTTCAGACTGAATCCAGAGTGGGTGGCCTGGAAATCCACGAGCGAACGATTCTGCTCGTCGCGCACCGAGAACACCGCCCCCTGGGAATCCGCCTGCAGATTGAAGCTGCCGCGCTGCGAGCCGCGTTCGCGATCCAGCAGGTCGAAGCTGCCGTTCGCTCGCACTCCACCTTTCCCGTCACGCTGCAGGGACGCGTTGAGGCTCTGAATCTCGGAGCGCCGCCATTCGTCCACCGCGTGCTCGGGAAGGTAGAGCGGACGCGCGAAGTCCTCCGGCTGGAAGATGACTTCACCCACCTCCACCAGCCGGCCGCTGGCGAGCTCGCGCTCACCGGCGCAGAGAAAACTGGAGCGCCGGTTCAGGTGACGGACGTCCTCGAGGGTGAGGGAACAATCGCGCAATTCGGTTGCCGCGCCGGGCTCGGTCAGCTCGACGTGGCCGGTGAGGCGTCCCAGCTCGGCCGAGCTGTTGCGGACGATCTCGAGGCCGGTCAGCTCTCCCATGCGGCGTCCATTCAGCCGAAAGTCGATATTGGCGAAACGCAGCGGGAGGCGAGTGGCGGCGGTGGTGAGGAAACTGCGGACTTCGGCTTTCCCTTTGCGCACGGCGGCGAGTCCGGCCAAGCCCAGACCGAAAACCAGTAGCGCACCGAGCGCGATGCGGGTCCAATAACGGTTCATTCTGATGCTCCGGTGGAACGTTGCAACTCGATACGCTTCGCTGGTGGGCTTTGTTTCAGTTTGCTTGCTCTGCTCTCGCGGCATTCATAACTTCGGGGCGAATCTGGCGTTGGGGGGAGTCGCTGTGGTGGGACTTCGAGACCTGGCGGTGCGCTCGGTGGCGGGAGCCGGGCTGCTGCTGGCCGGTCTGAGCGGGTGCAGTATCGAACAGCGGACGCCCCATCTCGCCGCCGGG
>DASYTT010000041.1:0-3715 GCA_036002045.1 Gemmatimonadales bacterium | reverse complement strand
CATAGAGATTCCATTCGTCTAGCATCGACCCAAAATGTGCCGTTCTCAGGCTCTGCAATGTGTGTCTTGGGTGACACCCTATACATTCTCGCGACACATGAGTTGAGCATAATTCAGAGGCTGCAGCTCGTGGAAAGTGGTCCGCTCAAAGAGCGGAGCGGAATTGGAGACGTCTCCCGAGATCAAAAGCGCTCTCCCGTGAATGCGGCATTCCTGGGTGTCGGGTCTATTGGATGTCTGAAAGCCGGCACAGTAGCGATTGCGTCGCGTCCACTTGGAGAAGTACGGGTCTACGGGACCGACGGGAGACCGGTATTGAGTATGAAGGTCCCAAATTTTCGCACAATTGAGATGCACCCCGGTAGTAAGCCTGGCACGGTCCTGCTTTCCACTCCACCTGGCGGATGGCTCAACGAAATAGTCGGGTTGAACGAGACTCCGACGATGGCCATTCGCGTGTTTGTGGCAACGCTACGAACAGACGAGAATCTCAAGCGTCGATATGATGAAAGTCTTGCGGTGTATGAGTTAGGTCCTGATAAGCACTTACCTCGGTTTCTCGAGCGGGCGAAGTTCTTGCAGAGCACGAGGCTTAACGGACGACCCGTCTGCTTCAGAAATACTCCGGAGCCAGAGGTTGCCGTCTTCAACACCAGCTGCCCTTGACCATATCAACACTGCTTGGACTTTCCGGTTTCGGTGAAGCGGTTGGGCCGCATGACGGAGCTCAAACATCACCGGGTTGGATGTAGCCCAGGATCGAGAGCCGCCGCGGTTGTTTGTAGAATTGCTCATGTAGTCCTGCGTCTCAGGCCGTGAACGTGAATCCGGGGTCGAGCAATGCAATCAGATGCTTTGCCCGATAAGGTGTTATGGACTCGGCCGGGAATCTTTGCACCTCATCCGGCGGGATCCTGCTAATCTTGAGCATCTGGGGCCGGATCGCCTTACCCAGCCTCGAGGCCAACCACGGGCCCTTGCGAAGGTTTTCCTGCCCTGGGCCCGCATCCCTTTGCAGATTCCAAGCATCTATTAGTTCGCCCCGCCCCTCGCGGTATCTTAGGGGGTACGGCTCGACCCACCTCGAGGACCCCTGTGCGACGATTGACCCTCGTCCTGGCCTGTTGTGTTTCCCTCCCGGGCACCGTGAGGGCCCAGCAGCGCGCCGTTACCCTGGCGGAGGCGCTGGGGCTGGCCCAGCGCAATGCCCCGGCCGTGGTGCAAGCCCAGGGCAACGCCCGCGCAGCCGGCGCGGGGGTCCGCTCGGCCTGGGGCGAGTTCCTGCCCCGTCTTAGCGCCACCTCGAGCTATGGACGGAGCTTCTCAGAGGGTCCCGCCAGGATCGATCCGATCACCCAGCAGGTCATCAGCGGGAACACCTCTATCGGCTCGCTCGGGATGGGCGGCAGCGCCTCACTCGAGCTCTTCACAGGCTTTCGCCGCGGGGCCGACCTGGCCAACGCGCGCGCCACCGTCACCGAAGCCGATGCCACCCTGGCATTCCAGCGCTCCCAATCGGCCCTCACCACCACGAATCAGTTCCTGCTGGCCCTGCAAGGAACCGACCTGGTTCGAGTGCGCCAGGACGCGATCCGGCGGGCCCAGGAAAAGGTCGCGATCGCGAACGCCAAGCTCGCGACCCGCGCCGCGACGATCGCGGACTCGCTCCAGGCCGTGGTCGACCTCACCAATGCGCGGCTCCGCCTGCTCACGGAAGAACGCAACCTGGTCGACGCCGAGGCCAAGCTGGCCCGGCTGATCGGGGTCGAGGGGCGCGTGACGGCCCAGGCCGATTCGTCCCTCTTCCAGGTGGTGAGTCTGCCTGACAGCGCCACACTGCTGAGCGAGGCGGCCGACCGCGCGCCCTCCTTCGTGCAAGCGGAAGCCCGGGTTCGTTCGGCTCGCGCCTCGCTGGCCGTAATCCGCTCGACCTATTTCCCCAGCATCTCGCTCTCGGGCAGCACGTCGTTCAACGGCAGCGGCAGCAACAACTACGAGCTGTTCAACACCCGCAGCATGAACGTTCAGCTTAGCTGGAGCCTGTTCAACGGGTTCGCGAGGGAGCGCGACATGGCGCAGCGCCGAGCCACGCTCGATGCGAACCAGGCAACCGCCGCCGACGAACGCCGCCGCATCGGCGCCGAGCTCACTTCCTGGCTGGCGGCGCTCCGGACCGCCGAGGAGCGGGTTAGCCTCACGGCCCAGAGCCTCGAGGCGGCGCGGGCAAGCGCCCGGGTGCAAACCGAGCGCTACCGGCTCGGCTCCATCTTCATCGAGCAATTCAATCAGGCGCAAGAGGCTTTGAGCTCCGCCGAAATCGAAGCCGTGAACGCGCGGTACGACTACCTGCGGGCGAGGGCGCAGATCGAGGCGATACTGGGGAGGAAACTGTGAACTCAGTGCGGCAGTGCGGCAGTGCGGCAGCGTGGCAGATAACTGCCCTGCTGATACTGTCAGGCGCGGCGGGCTGTAAGGATAAGCCTGCGGATGCGGAAGCGAAGACGGGCGGGGCCGACAGCGCGCAGCCGAGCGGGGCACCGGTCACCCTCCCAGTAGTGGGCTCGGAGGTGCGCAAGGGCGACCTCATCCTCTCGGTGGTCACCACGGGCCAGGTGCGCTCTGAGGCGCTGGCGATCCTGAAGAGCGAGACCCAGGGCACCATCACCGCGGTGCTGGTGCGGCCGGGAGACCGAGTCAAGAAAGGCCAGGCGCTGCTGCGGGTCGACCCGCGCCCGCTCGAGCTCGCGGTGCGCGAAGCAGAGGCTCGGCTCGAGGAAGCGCGGCTCAAGCTGCTGGACAATACGGTGCCCGACTCGATCGTCACCGGCAAAGCACTCACGGGCGAGCGGCTCAAGAACGCCGAAATCCGGGCGGGGCTCGAGGGGGCGAAGGTGGCGCTGGAGAAAGCCAAGCTCGAGCGGGAGAAGGCCACGATTACCGCGCCCTTCGACGGGGTGATGGACGAGGTGAGGGTGTCGGTCGGCGAGCGGCTCAGCACCGGGCAGGAAGTCGGCAAGGTGGTGGATCTGCAGCACCTCCGGATCGAGGCGGCGGTGCTGGAGCACGATCTCCCCTTGATCAAGGTGGGCGGGCAGGCGGTGGTGACCGCCGCCGCGGCGCCCGACAAGCCGGTGATCGGACGGATCGCCGCGATCCTGCCGATCGTGGACAGCGCCACGCGCGCGGGACGCGCGGTGATCCGGACCGGCGGCGGCGTGCTGCGGCCGGGGATGTACGCCGACATCCGGCTCGAGGCCAACCGGCTGCCCAACCGGATCGTGGTACCGGCCAGCGCAATCATCCAGCGCGACGGGCGACCGCTGGTCTTCGTGGTGAAGGACGGGCGCGCGCAGTGGGTCTACATCTTCCCCGGGCGGAGCAACGGCGCGGAGACCGAGGTGCTGCCCGACAGCGCGTCGGGCCAGATCCCGCTCAAGCCGGGTGATGTCGTGATCGTCGAGGGACACCTGACGCTCACCCACGACGCGCCAGTGCGGGTGGTGCAGAAGGCCGAGCACGGGAAACAACCGTGAACAGTGAACGGTGAACTGTGAACGGTAACCGCTAGGATGTCCCTCGCCGCTGGAGCGCTCAAGCGACCAGTCACAACCGTTGCGGTGGTCCTCGGCTTCGTGCTGCTGGGCGCGGTCTCGCTGGGCCAGCTCCCGGTCTCTCTGCTGCCCGACGTCTCGCTTCCCGTCCTCACCATCCGCAC
>DASYTT010000040.1:0-20106 GCA_036002045.1 Gemmatimonadales bacterium | reverse complement strand
TGAGGCTCGTGGGATTCGCGGTCTTGAGCATGCGGATCGCTTCAAAGCTCTCTTCCGCTGAGCTCGCGAGCAGTCCGGTGGCCGCGCCCCCGCCCTGGTAGAGCGACTCGAAGGCGCGGGTCAGTTTGTCCTGGGCCCGGCCTTCGCCCCGCATCCCAAAGCTGCGCAGGTCGTCGATCGCGAGGGTGGGCGCCGACCCGGCCAGCAAGCGGGGCAATTGGGGACCGAACGCCACCGCCCGAAATGGGGTTTCTGCGTGTTCCTGCGCGTGCTGGCAATACCGGTTGGCCCAGCCGTCGGGGGTGGATTTGACCCCTGGCGTACCGGACTCCATATAGTCCTGCGCGTCGAAATGGCTGCGCGTGGCGTTGGGTGACCCGACGGCATGAATCGCCGCGAGGCTGCCGGCATCCCAGAACGGCTTGAGCTGGGCGAGCTCGGGATGCAACCCGAAGTGGCCGTCGAGATCCACCACCGAATTCTTCGGGATGGCGATGCGGGGCCGCTCCCGGTAGTACTGCTCCTCCCCGTGCGGCACGATCATGCTGAGGCCGTCCACCGCGCCCCGCTGGAACAGACACACCAGGGTGCGGCGGTGCTGCGGTGCGGCAGTGCGGCGGTGCAGGGCATAGACCGCCCGGTCCAGAAAGAGCGGATCGAGCCCATAGCTCACCAAGCCCAGCGCCCCCGCCCGCAGGAACACCCGTCGCGTAATGGACATGTCTTTACCGTTTACTGTTCACGGTTCACTGCTCACTGTCGTTGAAAATCCGGCCCGCCAAGCGCCAAACCCACCGCCAGCGCTCGCGCCTGAACCGGGTTTGCGACCCCTTCGAGCTGTTCCAGGATGACCTTGCGCGTTTGCGCCGTCATTTTGCCGCCCAGGATCACTCGGTTGACGGAGTCGACGAGACTGGTCTGCTCCATCCCCAGCGGAATCAGCTCGTCGAGCCGGACCGTCACACCGGGCAGCCGATCGGCCGCAAGTGCCACGGCGACGTTCATCCGGTTGAGCAGCGCGCCGCTGTTCACCCAGTCCTCCTGCTGCTCCCCATATCCGTTCGGTGCCACGTGCTGATAGAGCGGCTGGCCTAGTCGCGCGACGACTTGCGCCAGGCGCAGCGTCGTGTCGGGTACGCCACCCACCGCCCTCACCGCGCTGGCTACGAATTCGAGCGGGGTCTTCACTTTGCTGTCGAGGTTGGTGGCAGCCCAGAAGTCCGGTGAGTGGAACACCGCGCGGAGCACCGCCCGGATGTTGCCGTTGCTCTGCTTCCACGCTTTCACCGCGTCGTCGGTGCAACCGTCCGGCGGGACGTCGTTGACGAAGCGTGCGCACAGCTTACCGCTCACGAAATGCATGGTGCTCGGGTGAGCGGCCAGCAGCTTGAGCAGCCGGACGCCCTCTTCCTCACCCTGTCCCGCGGGAAACTCGATCCCCAGCACGCGCTTGGCTCCGCGATCGTGAGCCCACGCATTGAAAGCAAAGCCGCCGCCGCGAGGCGGAGGGGCCACGCTCCAGCCGGTCAGGATCCGGGCGACCTCGGTCACATCGGCCTGGGTATATCCACCGTCCACCCCGACCGTATGCAGCTCGAGCAGCTCCCGGGCGTAGTTCTCGTTGAGTCCAGTCGGCATTCGGCTCGCGAGCCGCTGGCGCATCGAGTCCATTCCTGCGGAGGGTCGCATCCGTCCCCGGAGGCCGCGTTGCCGGTCGAGCCGTTCCAGTGCCGGGGGGCGCGAGCCGGGCGCAACGCTCTGCGCGTTGTCGAGATAGACCATCATCGCCGGGCTCCGGGCCGTGGCGATCAGGAGCTCCGCGAAGCTGCCTAGCGCGTGCGGCCGAATGGTCTCCTCCACATAACTTGGGAGGTATACCCGGTCGAGATTCTTGCCGACGAAGATGTTGAAATGATTGATCCAGAAGTCGGCCATCACCTCGCCGAGCTGTCGCTCGGACAATATCGCTCGGACCAGCACGAGGTTCTGCAGCTCGCCACCCAGCCGTCGCTGCGCCTGCGCCCCCGCGGGCATTCGGCGCTGCATCGAATCCGTGCCGGCTGCGCCGCTCGCGCGCTGCGCCGCTCGACGATCCTGCCGGACTTCCACGAAACGCTGCAGCAGCTGCTCCTGCGACGTCCGCAGTAGCTCGTAACGAGACAGTACGTCCCTGAGTCCGGGATCCTCGATGTCAGCGACCCCGAGCTGGCGGTCGACCCAGCTCAGCACTCCGTCCCGAAGGATCTGATCCAGCAGGCCGGGGGACGGACCGTAGCCGAGGCGATTGAGGGCGTGGAGTGCGCTATCCCGTGGGCTCAGGCGCTGCTGCGCGACCAGCGAGCCGGGGAGAGCCAGGCTGAGCAGGATCCCGAAACGGAGTCGAGTCATAGCCCTATGGACTCCTCCCGAAGAGTGGAGTTAAGTGGGCTTTACAAAGCAAAGTACTTGACAGACGACTCCAGCATCGCTAGCATACCCTCATGGCCGTCCCCAAGCCCGTGAGGTCCTCCCCAGAGCCCATCCCGCTCCACAGTCGGGCGCTGCAGGATCTCGATTTCATCCGCGACACCATCGCCAAAGCGGGAACCGTCACCTCGGTGCCCGGCTGGGGCGGAGTCGCGATGGGAGTGACCGCGCTCCTCACCAGCTGGATCGCTTCCCGCCGCGCTTCGGGCGCCGAGTGGATTGCCATCTGGCTCGGAGAAGCCGTGCTGGCCCTGGGCATCGGAGGCGCCGCCATGGTCCGCAAAGCGGACCTCGCCAAGACGCCCCTGTTGAACCGCGCCGGCAAGCTCTTCGTGCGCGCCTTCGTGCCGCCGATCCTGGCGGGTGCTCTGCTTACCGCCGTATTCTATCGCAGTGGCCTTACCCGTTTCCTCCCCGGTCTCTGGCTCCTGCTTTATGGCACCGCCGTCACCACGGCGGGCGCCCACTCGGTGCGCGTTGTTCCGCTCCTCGGCGTGAGCTTTATGATACTCGGCGCAATCGCTTTTTTTAGCCCCGCCGAGTGGGGGAACGCCCTTATGGCCCTGGGCTTCGGCGGTCTGCAAATTGGATTTGGGCTGCTGATCGCGAGGAAGTACGGTGGCTAAGCGTTCGACGGCCCGTGCCCGCGAGCGCGGCAACGCGACGCACGACCGCGCCCCCGCATCCCGGCCCCCCTCCGGCCTCGCCGCCGTTCGCGGAGAACGAGCCTCGCGCTCGTCCCTCGAGCTCGACCGGCTGATCCACGAGCGGGTTCGCCTCGCCATCGTCAGCGCGCTCGCCGTCAACGAGTCGCTCACTTTCAACGAGCTCAAGCACCTGCTCGGCACCACGGACGGCAACCTCAGCGTGCATGCCCGGCGCTTGGAGGAAGCCGGCTATGTCGAGTGCCTGAAGTCTTTTGCAGGAAGACTGCCGCGTACCGAGTTCCGGCTGACCAGCGTGGGCCGCGACGCGCTGGAGCGCTACTTGGCCCACATGGAAGGACTGATTCGCTCGACTCGAGCCGGGGGCTGAGCTCCTTCTTTTTTGGAGATTAACTTTGTGAAACAAAGTAGTTCGCTGCACGCGGCGATCATCATGGATGGCAACGGCCGCTGGGCCGAGCGCCTGGGTCTATCCCGTACGGCCGGCCACAAGGCGGGCGCCCGCACCGTCGAACGAGTGGTCGAAGCTGCACCCGGGCTCGGCGTCGGCACGCTCACTCTGTACGCCTTCTCCAGCGATAACTGGAACCGGCCCATGCCGGAAGTGACCGCGCTGATGCGCCTCTTCCGTTCCTATCTCCGCTCCAAACGGGAGCGCGCGGTCAAGAACGGTGTTGCAGTGGAAGTCATCGGTCGGCGCGATCGGTTGCCGGTGGCGGTGCTTCGGGAGATTGCCGAGACCGAAGCGGCCACCGCGCACGGCCGCACCTTACGGCTCCGTCTGGCGGTTGACTACTCCGCGCGCGATGCGATCCTGCGCGCTGCGGTCCGCTTGACGGCAGAGCCCGGCGAGCCCTCGCGGGAGCGCTTTGCGGAGCTGTTGGCGCTGGTGGATCAGGGCAAACCCGTGCCCCCCGTCGACCTCCTGATCCGTACAGGGGCGGAGCATCGGCTGTCCGATTTTCTCCTCTGGGAATGCGCCTACGCCGAGCTGTTCTTTCGCGACACGATGTGGCCGGAGTTCGAGGTCGGCGAGCTGGAGGAGATTCTCGCCGAATTCAGCGGCCGCCAACGACGGTTCGGTGCGCTTCCGGCGCTCCGCCTCACCCGCTGACCCGCTGATAAGACAGACCGGCAATGCTGCCTCCGTTCTTGGGTGCCCTGCTGCTGTTGGCCACGCTCGGAATCGTTCTGCTTTGCGCAATCCTTGCTCTTTGGGCGAGGACCCGTGACAACGCAATCCTGTGCCGGAACGCTCTGCTGACTGGCGCTGGAGTTGGAGCCATCTATGCGTTGTTATGGGTGGCTGGTCTCCTGCTGGCTCAGCGCACCGTGCTCGCTCCCGGTCAAGCGGTGCGGTTCTGTGGGCTGGACTGCCACCTGCACGTTTCTGTCGCATCCGTGCAGCCGGGAACCGACCTCGGCGTGACGGTTCGTTTCAGCAGCAACGCCGTTCAGGCTCCGGAATGGCCGGGGAAGCTGCTCTTCCGGCTCGTTGATAGTGCGGGAAGCGAGTACTCACCCACCAACGAAATACCGGACAGCGCGTTGCGAGCGGGGGAGAGCTGGACTCACGAGCTGCATTTCCCGGCGGGAATCAACCCCGCTGGCGCGACCC
Organism: Gemmatimonadales bacterium; assembly: GCA_036002045.1. Lineage (GTDB taxonomy): Bacteria > Gemmatimonadota > Gemmatimonadetes > Gemmatimonadales > GWC2-71-9 > JABFSM01. The sequence continues at coordinate 15,357 of DASYTT010000040.1, read as the reverse complement.
TATTCGTCACTTGGAAGCCGGGTCTCGACTACCTGGTTCCCGGTGCCGGCAACCCTCTGGTGCAGCGCCGGACCCGTCTGGCACTGCCGGCTCCCGTCGGCAGCGGCGTATGATCCGGCCGGGTTCCCTCATCCCGAATTCGCCGGAAAGGAGTCCGAATATGCGGCGCGAAGCGATCATGACGAGCATTGGCGGAGTGGCTCTGCTCCCGGCGCTACTGCTCGTTTCGGCGGGGCTTGCTGATCGTAATCTGCCGGGCTTCCTGACCCATCCGGTAGTGATCATGGGAGGGCTCTTCATCGCCCTGCTGACCAGCCTCCTCATGGCAACGCGTTGGGAGCTGCGTCAGGAGCCGGACGGCATCCGGATCTCCTGTACGATTCGGTATCGTGTCGCGAGTCTCATCGTGCTCGCTATCGGCCTGAGCCTGCTCGCGATCATCACGGCGTATCTCTTCGTCGAAAACTTCCAGCCTCGCATCCTAGAGTAGCGTTCCCTTCATCACCGTGACCGCCTTCCCGCTCAGATAGACCCGCTCGCCGGCGTCCTCCACTCGCACGGTTCCACCCCGCGACGATAGCTGCCGGCCCACCAGGGTGCGCCGCCCGAGCCGTGCCGACCAGTAGGGCGCCAGTGCGCAATGCGCTGATCCGGTCACCGGATCTTCAGGCACACCGACCCGCGGCGCGAAGAAACGCGACAGAAAATCCGCGCCAGGCTGATCCGAAGTGGTGGTGACGATGACTCCGCGCGCTTCGATCTCGCGGAGAGTCCGCATGTCCGGGCGGAGCGCTCGCAGCTGGGCCGCCTCGGGAAGCACGACAAGATAGTCGAAGCGGCTGCGCAGCACGGTGGCTTCCCTGATGCCGAGCGCATCGAGCAGCGGCGGCGGCGGATCACAGCTGAGGGGCGGAGTGGCCGGAAAATCGAGCGTGATCCAATCCGCCTTCAGTGTCGCCGCCAGCAGCCCACTCCGAGTCTGAAAGCGAGCCATGTCGCTTGGCGGCAGGTGACCTTCTTGCCAGAGAAAATGCGCGCTCGCCAGGGTCGCATGGCCGCAGAGATCCACTTCGACCGCCGGGGTAAACCAGCGCAGCTCGAAGCCATCCTCCGCCGGACGCAGGAACGCCGTCTCGGCCTGATTCATCTCGCGGGCCACCGCTTGCATCCATGCATCAGGTCGTGCGGCAGGCAAGAGACAGACTGCTGCGGGGTTCCCCGCGAACGGCTCGTCCGTGAATGCATCGATCAGATGCAGGGGCAAACCACTCACCGCCCTCTCACCTGTCACCTCTCACCTGTCACCTGTCACCTGTCACCTTTCATTCGTCACCTGTCACCTATCACCTCAGCATAGTGGCAGGCCACCAGCGATTGCTCCACGGGACGGAGCATTGGCAGCTCCGCGGTGCAGCGCGCGTTCTTCATCGGGTGGAAGCAGCGCGAGAAGAAGGGGCAGCCGGGTGGTGGCTCGGTCGGTTTCGGGGGCTCCCCGCTCAGCACGATGCGGGTTTGTCGCCTGCTTGGATCCGGCTGGGGCACCGCCGAGAGCAATGCCTGAGTGTACGGATGCCGCGGGTTATGCACGATGGCCTCGGCCGTGGCCAGCTCCACGATCCGCCCGAAGTACATGACCGCGACGCGGTGGGCAAGCTGGCGCACTACCGCGAGGTCATGGGCAATGAAGAGAAAGCTGAGTCCCCGGCGACGCTGCAGTCCCTTTAGCAGGTTGAGGACCTGGGCCTGCACCGACACGTCCAGAGCCGAGACCGGCTCGTCGCAGATCAGGAAGGAGGGATCCACGGCGAGCGCGCGGGCGATTCCCACCCGCTGGCGCTGTCCCCCGCTCAGCTCGTGCGGATAGCGTGTCGTATACGATGCATCCAGTCCGACTTCCTCGAAGAGCTGCACGACTCTCCCGGAGATCTCCCGGCGCGGCAGTAGGCGATGGATCTCCAGCCCTTCCGCGACGGCCGTGCCCGCGCGCATGCGGGGATTGAGTGAGCTGTAGGGATCCTGAAACACCATCTGCATTCGGCGCCGGAGCGCTCGCAGTGCCGCGCCCTTGAGGGGAAGCACCTCCACCCCCTCGAAGCGAACGCTCCCTCCGCTCGCTTCGGCGAGCCGCAGGACGACGCGCCCCAGGGTCGATTTGCCGGAGCCGGACTCCCCGACCAGTCCGAGCGTCTCCCCGCGGGCGATCGCGAAGCTGACGCCGTTCAGCGCGTGGACCGGGTGCCGCCGGCGCAGCGGCCCGCCGCCTTCGTAGCGTTTGACCAGCTCGGTGACCTCGAGCAGCGGCTTGGTCATTGCCGTTTTGCCGGGAGCCAGCATCGGCTGGTGACTCCGGGCGCGAGCGGAACGACGGGTGGCTCCAGCGTGGCGCACTCGGGCAGGGCTTCGCTGCAGCGCGGCTGAAAGCGGCAACCGGCCGACCACTCGTCCGGCAGCGGCACGCTTCCCTGGATCGGCGTGAGCTGATCGGCAGCGCTCTCGAGCCGCGGAATCGCGCGGAACAGGGCGCGGGTATAGGGGTGAGCCGGTGCCTGAAACAGCTGCGCCGTTGCGCCCTCCTCGACGATCTGCCCTGCGTACATCACCGCAACCCGATCCGCCCGACCGGCGACGATCCCCAGGTCGTGGGTGATCAGCAGGACGGCCATACCTCGGGTCGTCCTCAGCCGGTCGAGCGTTTCCAGCACCTGCGCCTGGATGGTGACGTCGAGCGCGGTTGTGGCCTCGTCGGCAATCAGCAAGTCGGGCTGGCCGGCCAGAGCGATCGCGATGAGCGCCCGCTGGCGCTGTCCCCCGGACAGCTCGTGCGGATAAGCCCCATAGCTGGCAGCGGGATCCGGCAAACCCACCTCGCCCAGCAAGGTGATGGCAGCCGCCCGGGCCTCGGCTGCCTCCATGCGGCGGTGTGCCGTGATCGCCTCGCGGAGCTGACTGCCGACGGTGAGTACCGGGGTCAGACTGGTGAGGGCGTCCTGAAACACAATTCCGATCCGGCGTCCTCGCACCGCGCGAATGGCTTCGCCCTGGAGCCCCGCGATATCCTCGCCATCGAGCAGGATCCGGCTGTCTTCGCCCAGCCGGCCGGGTGGGGGCACCAGCCCGAGCAAGGCGAGACCAGTGAGACTCTTTCCACTTCCCGATTCCCCCACCAGCGCCAGCGTCTCCCCACGCTCGATTCGGAGGCTCACCTGGAAAACCGGAATCGCCTCCTTGCCGCTCCTGGTGGGGAAGCGAACGGTGAGATCGCGGACTTCGAGCAATGGGCTCATGCGCTCCGTGGGTCGAGAGCGGCCTGCAGCGCGTCTCCGATCAGGTTCACCGAGAGCACCGTCAGGACGATCGCGGCGCCGGGAAAGATCGCGGTCCAGGGAGCGCTCACGATCAGGGGGCGGGCGTCGAGGACCATGCCGCCCCACGAGGGAGTCGGGGGCTGGATGCCGAGACCAAGAAAAGATAGTCCGGCCTCGAGTAGGATGACGTCACCGACGCCGAGGGTCGCCGCGACCAGCAGCGGGCCGGCGGCATTGGGAAGCAGATGCCGGGTGACGGTGCGGCTTGGCGCGGCTCCGAGGCCCTCCGCCGCGAGCACGAAGGCCTCGTGACGCAGCCGCAGTACTTCACCCCGCACCAGCCGGCTGGTGGCAAACCAGCCCGTGGTGCCGAGCACCAGAATCAACGCCGCGAGGGGAATCCGCTCCCAGACGATCAACAGGAGCAGCACCACGAACAGCCGCGGGATAGCGAGGGCGGCATCGACCGTTCGCATCAGCACCGCATCCAGCCAGCCGCCCGCGTACCCCGCAAGAAGACCCACCAGCGAGCCGAGGCTGAGGGAGAGCAGCACCGCGAGCGTTGCGACCGTGAGGGAGATCCGCCCGCCGCTTGCTACCCGCGCGAGGATATCCCGGTTGAGCTGATCGGTGCCGAAGGGATGCGCCAGCGAGGGTGGGGTCGCACCGGCCACCACATCCGGCATGGCGGAGGGATCCTGCAGCGCGAGGGGCGCGAGCAGCGCGGCGAGTCCAAGCACGCTGAGCGAGAGCACGCCCCAGCGCCCGGAGGGATTCCGCCAGGTCCGCCGGAGCAGCTCCGCGAGCGAGCCGATCAAGCAGGCCGCACCCGAGGATCGAGCAGGGCATAGCCGAGGTCGGTCAGCAGCCCCGCGAGCACCACCACGCCGGAGACCAGCATCGCCGTGCCCATGAGGACGGGATAGTCCCGCGACCCGATGGCCTCCGCCGCGAGCGACCCCAAGCCAGGCCAGTTGAACACCGCCTCGACGAAGACCGAGCCGGACACCAGGATGGGGAGCCAGAGGCCGAGCAGCGTGAGCATCGGCACCAGGGTGGTTCGCCAGGCGTGTCGCCAGCGCACCCGCCGCTCGGTGATTCCACGTGCCCGCGCGGCCGTGACGAAGTCGAGCCGGAAACTCGCGAGCATCGCGGCGCGCTGGTGACGCAGCGGCAGCGCGATGCTCGTGAGGGACAGCGTCAGGACCGGAAGCACCAGGTGGCGCAGCACATCGAGGCCCTTCGTCACCGGGCCCGCATCGGCGGCGAGCAGGGGATCGCTCATCTGGGCCGCGGGCAGCAGGTGCCAGCGGATGCTCACGAACGCCACCAGCACCATGCCGAGCCAGAAGCTCGGTGTCGCGTAGGCTGCCAGCGCCAGTCGGGTGAGCCAGCGGTCGAAGCCGGAGCCCCGGCGAACCGCTTGCCGGACCCCGAGCCAGGCGCCGACCGTGAAATTGAGGAGCAGCACGGCCCCGCCGAGCAGCAGGGTGGCCGGCAGCCTTGCCGCGATCAGGCTGGTTACCGGCTCGGGGTAATGCCCGATCGACACCCCGAGATCGCCGCGCGTCACGCCGCTCAGGAAGGCGCGCAGCTGAGCGCCCAGCGGCTGATTCAGCCCGAAGCGCGCGCGGAGCTGGGCGAGCTCACGCTCCGACACGGCGCGCTCCTCCGTCAGACGGGAGAGCGGATCGCCGGGAGCCACCCGCAGCAGCACGAAAAGCAGGAGAACGGCGAGCGTGAAGGTGACGAGCGCCTGCAGCGAGCGGCGCAGGAGCCAGCGGCTCACCGATCGCGCGCGATGCGGCGGGCCGGGTCTACCGACCAGAGCCAGAGATCGCTGTAGAGCGACTCCGGGCGCAAATGGACGTTGCGATACCGGCGGTGCAGGGCAAAGAGCGTCGGCGGCGATGCGATGAATGCCGCCGGCGCGTCGTTCTGCAGGGCCGCATAGGCCGCCCGCCATTCTCGCTCTCCACCCTTCGGGTCGTTGATCGCCTTCTCCAGAAAGGCGTCCACGGCGGGATCGCAGTACTGTGCGAAGTTGGAGCCGGCCCGGCCCGCGCAGGTCCAGCTCTGGACGATGCCCGACGGCGCCGGATCCATCGTCACGGCGGCGAAATCCACGTCGAACTCGCCGCGCTTCCGGCGCTCGAACCAGACTGGAAACTCCAGACGGACCTGCTCGATCCGGACGCCGATGCGGCGGAGCTGTTCCTGGACCTGCGTCGCCATGGCCATCCGCGGCGCGCTCGAGGTAGGTACATTCAGCCGCAACGCGAGCGGTACGCCGTTCTTGTCGAGGACTCCGTCGCCATTGTGGTCGCTCCAGCCGAGCCGGCGCAGCTCCGCGCGCGCCGCGCCCGGATCATAGGAAGGACCCTTCGGCACAAACCGGTGCGTCCAGTGGGCCTGAGCCACCGGCGCGCTGGTTCCCAGTCCATAGGCTCCATAGGCACTGCGCAGCAGCGTGGTGCGGTCGATCGCCCGCGACAGGGCACGTCGCACACCGGCGTCGCCCAGGATGGGATGCGGCCGGCTGCGGTCGCCATGGGCCCGCTGATTGAACAGCAAGTACACCACGCCGAACGAGGGCGCGGTGAGCACGCGCAGCGCCGGATTTGCAGTGAGCCGGGGCGGGCCCGAGCCCGGCGGCACCGCCTCGTAGGCGTCGGCGCTGCCGTCGAGCAGGAGGTTGAGGGCCGCCTCGGGGTCGCGCACCAACAGGAAGATCACCCGGTCCAGCTTCGGCGCTCCGAGAAAGAAGCCGGGATTTGCCGCGAGCTCGAGTTGGCGCCCCGGATCCCGCCGCACCCAGCGAAAGGGTCCGCTGCCCACCGGGGCCCGCACGAATCCGGACGCCGCGAAGCGCTCCGGCGGAATGGTGTCGACCAGATGCGCCGGCAGCAGCTGCACGTGCCAGGTGGCATCGTAGAACTGATCAGGGTAGGCGCGGCGAAATCGCAAGACCACGCGCCGGTCGCTTTCCGCGGTCACCGTCGCCAGATGCCGCAGCAAGAGCGCGCGCTCGGGATCCACGGTGGAATCGCGCATCCGCGCGAAGCTGAAGACCACGTCCCGCGCACTGACTGGCACGCCGTCGTGCCACTTAGCCCGGGGGTCGAGCTCGAAGACGATGGTCAGGGAATCCCGGCGGCTCCAGCGCTGCGCCAGCTGTGGCTCGAAGCTCTTCTCATCGGTGGTCACCAGCCCGCGGCCCGGCCGCGCGAGCCGCAGGAACAGCAGGTCGGAGACGTCGATGTTGGCTTTGGTACCCAGCAGGGTCGGCACCGGCGTCGACGCTTCCTGCCCCAGGATGATGACGATGGCGCCGTGATCCGAAGCGCGCTGCTGCGCCGCCAGCGCGGACGGAAGCACGAACAGAATGGCGGCCAGCAGGCGTGGGGCGGTCAGGCGGCGCCTCCCAAGCACGGAGTCTCTCGGCGGGATTGACCCTGAAAAGTAAACCGGCGCTAGCGCCGCCAGGTCCAGTCGGGATCCCGGAACCGGCTGGCATGCTGGTCCGCGGCGGCCCGAATTGAGGCGGGAAGGGCTGGCTCCTCTGCCAGCGGTCCCAGGAATTCCTCGGCGGTAAGCGCGACTGCCGTGGCGGCTTCTTCGAATGCCACCGGGCGGCCGAGCGACTTGGCCAATGAGGTCTCGCTCGAGGTGTCGGAGAGTCCCGCCAGCGTGCGGAGCAGCGCCTGATCATCCGTCAGCAGCAGCGAGCCGTGCTGGAGAAAGGCCTCCTCCTGCCGGAGCTGTGCGCTGCCGATCACTTTGTGATCAGCCAGCAGCACTTCGCCCCCCACCGGGGCGCTGAAGCAGGGACCGGCTGAAGGAGGCAAGGTTCCCCTCCCGGCGAGCGCCAGAACGGGCGTCGCGCCAAGCTTGCGAAGCGCGGCCGCCAGCAGCTCGTGAATCCGCCGGTAGGCCGTCCGCAGGCCACCGAAGCGCGCCAGCGGAGCGGTGACCGAATAGGTGAGCTCGCGCGCATGCCACACCGCCCGGCCTCCGGTGGGCCGGCGCACACAGTCGAGCTCCAGCGCCTCGATGCGCTCCCGGTCATAACGGCGGGCTGCTGGCTCGTGGCGGCCGAACGAGAGGCAGTGCGGCTCCCAGCGGTAGAGTCGCAGAAACGCCGCGCCCTCCCGGGCCGCAAGGTCGAGGAGGGCGCAGTCGATTGCCATGTTCTCCCAGCCGGGACGCGCCTCGTCGATCAAAAGGGTCCATTGCATAGGTGACGGGTGGCGGGTGGCGGGTGCCCGCAACCTACCTGCCACCTGCCACCTGCCACCTATCACCTCGCAAATTCCTCCACCGGCGGACACACGCAGACCAGATTTCTGTCCCCATACGCCTGGTCGATGCGGGTTACCGTCGGCCAGACCTTGAAGGACCGCGTGGCGGGCGACGGCACCCCCGCGCGTTCCCGCGAGTAGGGCCGGGTCCATTCGTCCGCCGCGACTTGCTCGAGCGTGTGCGGAGCGAGGTGCAGCAGGTTCTCCGTTCGGTCTGCTACTCCGGACTCGATTTCCCGGATCTCGTCCCGGATTGCGATCATGGCTTCGCAGAAGCGGTCGAGCTCTTCCTTGGGCTCGCTTTCGGTCGGTTCGACCATGAGTGTCCCCGCGACCGGGAAGGAGACCGTGGGCGGGTGGAAGCCGTAGTCGATCAGCCGCTTCGCGACGTCTTCCACCTCGATACCGGCGGATGCCTTGAAGGGGCGGCAGTCCAGGATGCACTCGTGCGCGATCAGTCCCTGATGCCCTGAATACAGCGTCTGGTACTGGCCCTCGAGCCGCTTGGCCACGTAGTTCGCGTTGAGGATCGCGTATCGGGTGGCTTCGGCCAGTCCGTCGGGCCCCATCATGGCGATGTACGCCCAGGAAATCGGCAGGATGGAGGGGCTGCCCCACGGTGCGGCCGAAACCGTTCCGCTCGCTGTCTTGCCGGCCTCGATGAGCGGATGCCCAGGAAGATACGGGGCGAGATGCGCGGCGACGCCGATCGGTCCCATGCCGGGCCCGCCGCCGCCGTGCGGGATGCAGAACGTCTTGTGCAGGTTGAGATGACAAACGTCCGCGCCGATGTCGCCCGGCCGAGTGAGTCCCACTTGGGCGTTCATGTTGGCGCCATCCATGTAGACCTGGCCGCCGTGGCCGTGGACCACCTCGCAGATCTGCGTGATCCCGTCCTCGAACACACCGTGCGTGGAGGGGTAGGTCACCATCAGCGCGGCGAGGTTCTTCGCGTTGGCCTCCGCCTGAGCGGTCAGGTCAGCGAGGTCGATGTTCCCGCGACTATCGGTCTTGACCACCACCACCTTCATGCCTGCCATGACCGCGCTGGCCGGATTGGTTCCGTGCGCCGACTGGGGGATCAGGCAAACGGTACGGTGCCCCTCGTTGCGGGCTCGGTGATAGGCACGGATAACCAGGAGTCCCGCAAACTCACCCTGCGAGCCGGCATTCGGCTGCAGCGACACTTTCGCGAATCCCGTAATCTCGGCGAGCCAGCCTTCCAGGTTGGCAAAGAGCTCGCGATAGCCCTCCGCCTGCTCCCGCGGAGCAAACGGGTGCAGCGCCGCGAAGCCCGGCCAGGACACCGGAACCATTTCGGTGGTGGCGTTGAGCTTCATGGTGCAGGAGCCCAGCGGGATCATCGCCGCGTTGAGCGCCAGGTCGCGTCCCTCGAGCCGCCGGATGTACCGCAGCATCTCCGTCTCGGAACGATGCGTGCGAAAGACCGGATGCGTGAGGTACTCCGACTTACGCTGGAATGCCTCCGGAATCCCCGAGCCCCCGGCCGCTCGACCGCCCGACCGCCCTTCGAAGATCTCCACGAGCTCCCGGATATCCGCTTCTCTCACCGTCTCATCCAGCGCGATCCCGAGCCGCGTCGAAGCAACTGGCCGCAGATTGATCTTCCGGGCCCTTGCCGCGGCGTGAATCCGCTCGGCGGTGGGGGCGTCGGTCTCGACGCACAGCGTATCGAAGAAGGCGTCGCTCACGAGCTCGTAGCCGCGTTCTCGGAGCGCCCCGGCTAGCCGGACCGCATGGCCATGCACTCGCTCGGCGATGGCGCGAATGCCCTCGGGCCCATGATACACGGCGTACATGCTCGCCATGACCGCGAGCAGCACCTGCGCGGTGCACACATTGCTCGTGGCCTTTTCTCTCCTGATGTGCTGCTCTCGCGTTTGCAGCGCCATGCGGAGCGCGGGTCGCCCATCCCGGTCCTTCGACACGCCGATGATCCGCCCCGGCATCAGCCGTTTGAAATCCTCCCGCGTGGCAAGGAAGGCGGCGTGCGGCCCGCCGTAACCCAGCGGAACCCCGAAACGCTGGGAATTGCCCACCGCGACGTCGGCGCCCCATTCTCCGGGCGGCTGGATCAGCGCGAGCGCCAGCAGATCGGTGGCGACGGTGACCAGGCCCTTGGCCTCATGGGCCTGCTCGACCACGCGGCGGTAATCCCTGATTGCGCCGAGCGTATCGGGGTACTGCAGCAGGCAGCCCGCGACGCCCGGGCCGAAGCGGAATTCCTCCGCTGGACTCACCAGGACCTTTACGCCCCGGGCCTCGGCGCGCGTGGTAACCACCGCGATCGTCTGGGGGTGACACCACTCGTCCACCAGGTACACCGGATCGTCGTGATGCGGGGCGGCTCCCAGCGTCAGCGCCATCGCCTCCGCGGCCGCCGTGCCTTCGTCGAGCAGCGAGGCGTTCGCGATGGGCAAGCCGGTGAGATCGGAGACCATCGTCTGGAAGTTGAGCAGCGCTTCCAGCCGGCCTTGCGCGATCTCCGGCTGATACGGTGTGTAGGCCGTGTACCAGCCGGGGTTTTCCAGCACGTTGCGCTGGATGACCCCGGGGACGTGCGTGCCGTGATAGCCCAGACCGATATAGGAGCGGAAGATCTGATTCTTGGCGGCGAGGCCCGCGAGGGCGGCCAGCGCCTCCTCTTCCGCGCACGCCGCCGGCAGCTCGAGCGACCGGCGCAGCCGGATGCCCGCCGGGACCACCGCGTCGATCAGCGCGTCGAGCGTGGGATAGCCCAGTACCTCCAGCATGGCGGCCACGTCGGACGGACGCGGACCGAGATGGCGGGAGACGAAGGGTCCGAAGCGATTATCGATGGTGGGCACCGGGAAGGGCCGTCGTCAGGCGCCGATCTGAGCCCGGTAGGCCGCCGGCGTCAGCAGGCCATCGAGGTCGGCGGCGTTGCTGGCCTTGAGCCGGATCATCCAGCCTTCGTCGTAGGGAGCGCGATTGACCATGGCGGGGTCGGCGTCCAGCGCGGTGTTGACGGCGAGAACCTCGCCGGCAACCGGGCAATACAGATCGGAAACGGCCTTCACAGCCTCGATGGTGCCGAAGGCCTGGTGCGCCTCGAATTTCTGCCCTGCTTTGGGAAGATTGACGAAAACAACGTCGCCCAGCTCTCCCTGCGCATAATCCGTGATTCCCACGATGACCACGCCGGCCTCATCCGTTTGCTTGACGTATTCATGCTCGGCCGTATAACGGAGGTCCTCCGGGACGTTGGCCACGCTCAGGATCCTTGGGCAAAGAACGGGTGGAGGATACTCGGGCGCTCCATAGGGGTCAAGCACGATTTCGTGCCAGCGAGACCAGCTTTCGCCATGCCTGCCACGCGCGATCCCGCAGGGTCTCGCGTGATTGATCGTTGTCGATGACGAGGTCGGAGCGGAGCCGCTTCGGCCCGGCGGGGAGCTGCAGCCGCACCAGGGCTGTTGCCTCTTCGCGCGAGATGCCCCGATCCTGGATCAGCCGGCTGATGCGCTGAGGTTCCGGAGCATCCACCAGCACCACCGCGTCGAATTCCGCAGGGTCGGCCGCTTCGAAGAGGAGCGGAATATCGCTGACCACGATTGCATCGGCGGGAAGGGGCTTTCCCTCGAGCAGCCGGCGATGCTCGGCCCGTACGGCGGGATGCACGATTGCCTCGAGCGCTTTCTGCTCGGCGGGGTCTGCCAGGATGCGCGCCCGCAGCGCGGCGCGATCCAGCGTGCCGTCGTTGGCGAGGATGGCCGAACCGAATCGTGCCACGATCGCATCGAATACGGGCGTACCGGGTTGCTGGAGACGGTGCACCGTGGCGTCCGCATCGAGCAGCGTGGCACCCCAATCCTTAAACAGGGAGGCGACCGTCGATTTGCCGGCTGCTACGTTACCTGTTAGCGCGACGTGAAGCACGTAGTGGCTATGAGCTACGTGCTATGAGCTATGAGCGAAAGGCTGTAGCCAATAGCCCATAGCCAATAGCCCATAGCCCTACAACAATGCCGTCTGGTCTTCATTCTCGCGGGGGACCCGATGGCACCGCCGGCAGCGCGCCTCATAGGCCTCGCTGCCGCCGACCTGAATCGTGGGGGAGTCGTAGCGCGCGGGTTTTCCGTCGACCAAACGCTGATTGCGGCAGGCCAGGTCGCCGCACACCACACAGATGGCGCTCAGTTTGTCCACCTGTTCGGCGATGGCCATGAGGTGTCCCATCATGCCGAAAGGCTCGCCGCGGAAATCGGTATCGGTGCCGGCGATGAGCACGCGAACGCCACGCCCGGCAAGCGCGGTGACCACTGGGACGATGTCCTTGTCAAGGAATTGGGCTTCGTCGATGGCCACCAGCTCGGTGTCCGGCTTGGTCTGCCGCATGATTTCGGCGGCGCTGTCCACCGGGATGGCCTCGAACTCGATGCCGCTGTGGCTGGAGACTCGATACAACCCACCGTACCGCTCGTCCAGGTGTGACTTGAAGACCTGCACTTTGCGGCGCGCGATGAGCGCGCGGCGAACCCGGCGAAGCAGCTCTTCGCTCTTGCCGCTGAACATCACTCCGGCAATGACTTCGATGGTACCCGGGCGCGCCAGGTTGTACATCCCGATGGTCCCGCTGCTGGTGAGAATGTGATTCCTGGGGACTCCGACGATAGCGGCGGTAGGGGACCGGGTCAAGCGAGCGACCGCGCTCTTGCGGATTGGAGTGGCCGGCTCATAATTCCGCCGCGCGAGGAGCGACTCGAGCACGGCGGGAGGTGGCGATGACGAAGCACGAGCTGGTGACCGAGCTGGCCAGACGCCTCGCCATTTCGCGCGCCAAGGCGCTGACCGTTGTCGATACCCTGTTCGGGACCAGCGGAATCCTTTCCGGCGAGCTCCGCAAGGGTGGCCGAGTGCAGATCACCGGCTTCGGGCACTTTGAGACCAAGACCCGTGCCGCCCGCGACGGCCGCGATCCACGCACCGGCCGCACCATCGCCATTAAGGCCAGTACCGCTCCGGTGTTTCGGCCAGGGAAGCCGCTCCGCGATCTCCTCAACAAGAAAAGGTGATAGGTGGTAGGTGGCAGGTGGCAGAGAGGTGGTCCCACCTGCCACCTGCCAGCTGTCACCTGCCACTTGTCACCCTCGACCTGCCAACTCTTCCTTTATCTACCCGCGCCACCAACCTCCGTCGCCGAATCGTCTTGCCCGTCAACCGCTCCGCCACCGCTTCCGGATCCGCAGCCTGACTGAGCTCGACCAGGGTGAAGGCGTCCCGGATGTCGAGCTTGCCGATTGCCTCTTTGCTCACGCCGGCCTCGTTGATCAGGACGGCCACGAGGTCGTGCGGCGTCACCGAATCCCGCTTGCCGATGCCCACCCAGAGCTTGACCGACGCAAGCGGTAGGGCGGCAACCGGCGGAGGTTGCAGCGCGCGAGCCTCCTCCCACAGCTCGTAGAGGGCTGCCGCAACCGCCGTCGCTTCGTGGCGCTCGAGGAGCGGCGCAATCGTGAAGTACGCTGCGGCCGGAGGACCCCGCTCGATTACCGCGGCAATGCTCTGCCGCACCCGGCCCTGCGCCGCCTGCGCGGACCCCAGTGCCCCCATGGCGTGGAGCGGCTTGCGCTGAGGAGCGAGCCGGGCCACGTAGGCTTCGGTCCCGGGCGGGACCAGCAGGACGACCTCGCCGGCCGCGGCGAGCGCGCGGAGTCCCGCGGGAGAAGGGAGATCGTATGCGACCACCACGCTCGCTGCCGAGGGAGCTGTGGAGCTGACCGCCGCCTGAGATCCGGAAGCCCTCAGGGCGTCCTCAACGACCGGCCTATCCGCCTCGTCCGCCACCCAGATGGCCAGTGTCGCCGGGTCGAGCTGCTCCACCAGGTCGAGCAGCGCTTCGTCCCGCCGGGTCCACGCCACGGGCATGCTGCGCAGGAGTGGCGCCGGCTCGCTGGGCGCCGGCCCGAGCAAGTCGGCCACCGCGGCGCGCCAGCAATACCGATCGATCAGCGGAGCCGAGCCCGCGGGATCAGCGGACACGAGGATGCGCTGGGCCTCCTTCGGCACCTCCTGCAGCACCTCGCCGGCTAGCGCGTCACCTCCCCAGGCCTCCGGCCAGAGCAGCAGGACCCCCTCGAGCTCGGCGGGCTTGAGCGCAGAACGGCGGACCAGCGCGTGCGCCGTGTCGGGTGAGCTGAAGATCAGCTTGAGCTCGGGAGAGCCGAGCAGCCGGGCCAGCCGCGCGGGTGTCCGCGCGTGTGCGACCAGGCCGCCTGAGCCCGCCACCTGAGCCGCGACCCGCGCCCATTCCTCCAGCGCCTCAGCCGGTGCAAGGGCGAGGCTCCGGCGCTCCAGCACGCCGCGGAGGATCGGTCGCACGGCGCTCGCCGAGGGAGGAGCGAAGCAAACCAGATTGTTGCCGCGGCCGGCGGCCGAAGCGGCGAGGTTCGAGTCCGACACGGGTGCCTCGATTGTCAAATAGCAGGGAGTAGGTCGCAGCTGGCGGGTCGCAGGGAGGCGTTTCGCGGTGGGTCCCACCTGTCACCTGCCCGCCACCTGCCCGCCACCTGCCCGCCACCTGCCCCCTGCAACCTGTCACCTAAAAGATAGTGGTTTATCTTCTCGCTATGACGAAGGTCATTCGGCTGCCGGATCCACTCTCAGCCAATCTGTCTCATCTCCGCGCCTCCGAAACCGTCGCCGTCAGCGCTGAAGCCAAGCGCCGCAAGGCGGCCGGTGAGGACATCCTCGATCTCGGCGCGGGCGAGCCGGATTTCGACACACCGCAACCGGCGGCGCAGGCGGGTATCCTCGCGATCCAGCGGGGCTATACCCACTATCCACCCAATGTCGGCTTGAGCGAGCTCCGTCATGCCATCGCGAAGAACCTGTCGCGACTCTCCGGCGGCCGAACGGTCCAGGCGGAGAACATCGTGGTGAGCTCCGGCTCGAAGCAGGCATTGTTCAATGCCTGTTTCAGCTTGTTCGGCCCCAAGGACAAGGTGCTGATCCCCTCACCGGCCTGGGTTTCCTACCCGCAGATCGTGCATCTGGCCCGTGCGGAGCCCGTGCTGATCCCCGGCGCGGCTGACTGGGGCCTCAAGGTGAGCGCGGACGATCTGGAGCGGCACACCGACAAGCTGGTGCGCGGCCTGATTCTCTGCTCGCCCTGTAATCCGACCGGCGCGGTCTATACGCTGAGTGAGCTGCGCGCTATCGCGAGCTGGGCCAGGCGGCACGAGGTCTGGCTCATCGCCGATGAGATTTACCGGAGGATCTTCTACGGCGACGGTTCGGCGCCTTCCTTCCTCGATCTGCCCGACGAAGATCTCGAGCGGCTGGTGCTGATCACCGGCGCGAGCAAGGCCTACGCAATGACCGGGTGGCGGATCGGCGCGGCACTCGCGCCCGCGCATGTCGCGAAGGCGATGGCCGGCCTCCAGTCGCATATCACGACTGGAGCCAATCACCCGGCGCAATGGGCCGCGGTGACCGCGTACAACGACTCGGAGGTCGAGGAGGAAGTCGGCCGGATGGTCGCGGCGTTCGCGGGGCGGCGCGATCGCGTCGTGCACCGCTTTCGCGAAGACGCTCCGGGCGTCGAGTTCGTCGAGCCGCACGGCGCCTTCTACTTCTTCTTCCGCGTGGATGGCCTGGGCCCCGACCACACGCTCACCGGTTCAGCCTTCTGCGAGCGTCTGCTGAAGAAGGAAGGCGTCGCCCTTGTGGCGGGCGCGGCCTTTGGCGACGACCGCTGGGTGCGTCTG